>NZ_JAYGHR010000076.1:0-54265 GCF_034932365.1 Limnoraphis robusta BA-68 BA1
CCGCTTTACAAGCATCCTTAACCGCTATTGACTTAATTTGGTAAGGTACTGACTTACAAAAGTCTGGCAATGAATTCAAAATACCTGTTTTAATTGCCTTCCAATTTGCCTTAGTATCAGGTTCTTGCAGGTATTTAACGGTGGTGTTAAAAACAAGTCTTGACACTCCAAACCACTGTCTAACGAGATTTCTTTGAGATGCTGTTAGGTATATCCGGATCTTCAGAGATCTTTTTCCCGTATTTTCTGAGTCCGTGCATTCGGCAACTAAAGACGTGAATGATGGAGAGAAGATAGGCGGTGAGTATGACGCTGGCGCGTCACGCTTCGCGAACAGTTTCCGGGCAGTGAACAGTGTTGTCCAGAACCACGATTTTTCCACCGTTATGTTTGACCATCCATTCAATAAGCTCGAATCCGAACCTAGCAAGTCTGTCGGGACAGGCAACAATAAGCGTGAACTGGTCGCCTCGCATAAGTCGTTCCAGTAAGGTTTGAAGACCTTTTCGCTTAAAGTTGAGTCCAGAGCCGATGTCTTTGATGATTTCGGCTTGTGGGAAGACGGACACCATGTAAGCAACTTGTCTATCCAAGTCGTCGAGCTGTTTTGTCTTGCTCTTTTTTGTTTTCCGTCAAAAGTGCCACGCTATTTCAGTGGAATTTTCACGATATCGGTGGATTCTCAACCTGAAAGCTAGTTTAAATATATCACAAGTTTGTTGGTCGAAATTCATCGAAGGAGCCGACCTTGCTGGTACAGCGCGAGCCTTCTTTCGACATTAAAGGTAAGTGAAGTAGGGAACAGTTTTTACAGGCAATTTTGCAATCATGCAAGAGGTAACAACAGTTTTTTCCCGACTCCCTCATCTTCCCGGGAACCCCATTCCCCCATTCCCTGTCCCCTGTCCTCTGTCCCCTGTTCCCTATTGCCTGTTTTTTGATTGGCTTTGGTGAGATTCTGTAATATTATGTAATAGACATTTTAAGAATTAACGACTCCTCCAGGTTAAGCTATGAGCGAGCAAGCTACTGAAGTCCAACCGCTAGATCAATACGAATGTAGAGCCTGCGGTTACGTTTACGAGCCAAACAAAGGGAGTTCAATGGGAAAAGTTGCAGTTCCGGCTGGAACTCCTTTTGAAGAACTACCCGGGGGCTGGCGTTGTCCAGTCTGTGGGGCGCCAAGAAGTCAGTTTGCCAATATTGGATCAAAAGAGGGGCCTTCGGGGTTCAAAGAAAATTTGAATTATGGCTTAGGAGTCAATACCCTCAGTTCTCAACAGAAAAATTTACTGATCTTTGGCGGACTTGCTTTAGGTTTTCTGTTCTTTATGAGCTTATATGCTTTGAAATAAAAGCGATTTGAATTGATCTAAAACCCATGAGTTTAATGAAATTTTTGCGAAAAATTCTAATTGTATTTGCCGTTCTTCTGCTTTGCACCAGTTGTAAATTTCTGCCCGTAATAAGTTATAACCCCTGGGAAGTCGTTCCCGCAGCAACCGATGCCAACTTATTTGATGTGGCTTTTTCAGAAACAGACCCGAATCATGGTTGGGTTGTTGGCAGTAATGCCACCCTTTTAGAAACAACCGACGGGGGTAAAACTTGGGAAACCAAAGCCCTAGATTTAGGCGAAGAAAAAGCTCGTTTAGCTTCAGTCAGTTTCTCCGGTTCTGAAGGTTGGGTTGTCGGTGAACCTTCCGTTTTATTACATACCACCGATGATGGCAACTCTTGGACTCGTATTCAACTCAGTTCAAAACTTCCCGGTGCGCCCTATAATATTGTTGCACTCGGCCCGCAGTCGGCCGAAATGACCACCGATATCGGTGCGATTTATGCCACAGAAGACGGGGGAACAAACTGGAAAGCTCTAGTCGAAGAAGCGGTTGGGGTTGTTCGTAGTATTGCCCGTTCCTCTGAGGGTGAATATATGACCGTATCCGCCAAGGGAAATTTCTACTCCACCTGGACACCGGGCGAAAAAGCTTGGCAACCTCATAACCGTTATAGCTCTAAACGGTTAGAAAATATTGGTTTTGGTGAAGATGGTCGTTTGTGGATGATCGCCCGTGGCGGTGAACTGCGGTTCGCTGACCCGGAAAATCCCGAAGAATGGAGTGAAGTGATTAAACCCGAGTATGCCACCAGTTGGGGATTATTGGATTTAGCCTATCGCACTTCCTCAGAAATTTGGGTCAGTGGCGGTAGTGGGAACTTGGTCTGTAGTTTTGATGGTGGAGAAACTTGGCTCAAAGATCGCGAAGTAGAAAATATTCCCGCGAACTTTAACCGCATTAAGTTTATCAACCCAGACAAAGGTTTTATCCTGGGTCAAAGAGGAACGCTATTAAGATATACACCGCAGTCTTCCCAAAGTGCCACTTAAACTCTAGACTAGGTTAAAGCAGATCAATGATTCGATTGGGTTGTTAGAAATTCGCCAATTTTGTATCATAATACATTGATAGGCGTTTAACACCCTGAAAAACTTTTGGAACTGAAACGCTAAGATGTCAGACTTGAGAAATGTTGGATTCCCCTCGTTTAAGAATCGGGATAAAAATAGAACCAGCCTTTGTTAAAAAGCAGAGGAAATTGGCTTTTCAACCCCACTCACAAAACGTAGTATAATTTCAAGTCTCTCATCCTTATTTGTAAACCGTTGTAATTGAGGAGAATTACGCATGGCAGGTGATACCGGAGAGCGTCCTTTTGGCGATATTATTACCAGTGTTCGTTACTGGGTGATTCATAGCATCACCATTCCCGCTTTGTTTATTGCAGGTTGGTTATTTGTCAGCACAGGCTTGGCTTATGATGCTTTTGGAACCCCCCGTCCTGATGAGTATTTCCCGACTCAAGAACGTCAAGAAATTCCGATTGTGTCTGATCGCTTTAGCGGTAAACAACAAATCGATGAATACACCGGGAAGTAGTTAAAATAAGGAGTTTAATAACATGAGTAGCAGTTCTAATCCCAATCAACCCGTAAGTTACCCAATTTTTACCGTTCGTTGGCTTGCTGTTCACACCCTGGCTGTCCCAACCGTATTTTTCTTAGGCGCGATCGCCGCAATGCAGTTTATTCAACGCTAGGAGGTTTTTATGGATCGTACTCCCAACCGGAATCGTCAGCCCGTCGAGTTAAACCGGACTTCTCTTTATCTGGGTTTACTCTTGATTTTTGTACTGGGTATTTTATTCTCCAGTTACTTCTTTAACTAAATATCGCGCCGGAGTCCCACTCCAAAAACGAGCGCGTTGGGGTTGGGATGAATTGTGCTCAAATAATCCTGTTGGCACAGAACACAAAAACGCGAAAACCAAGCGTAGAAAAATTTAGCCTGTGGAAGACGGGTGTCTGCCTGTGGACGCTGTGTAAGACCCATTTGTATCCGTACAAAAAGGCAACGGCTGATGAAGCAGGAAGCCTACACCATAGGCGAATAGCGTTGGTGATAGGTACTTCACGTCCGTAACGTTTTGAAATAAGAGGTAAAAAACCGTGTCTGGACAAGCTCGAATTCCGTTGTGGTTAGTAGCCACCGTTGCTGGAACTGGTGTTTTAGTCGTTGTTGGTATCTTCTTCTACGGTTCTTACGTGGGTGTTGGTTCAGCAATGTAAGACAGAAGCCATCTCTTGGCTAATGAGAAACAGAATCTTGGTTTGTATTTAGATCTCTAAAATCCCACTCGACACCGAGCGGGATTTTGAGTTTTTGATGGAGAATTGGTTTTAACTGGGTTCCGGTAAAGGGGCTGCATCTCGTTCCGCGATCGCCCTTCGTAAAGCATAACGGGGATTGAGGTTTTCTCCCGCCCAACCCGTAAACCTCCAAACAATAGCCCGACTCAGATCTCGCGCAATCCGAATACCCGATTCTGAGGGATAATCTTGGCTAGAAATCGCTACAGGTGTAAAAGCAATTCCTTGACTGCCAAAGACAACTGATGCGACGGCTGTCGCCCGAGGCATATGAAAATCTGAAGTGATCAAGTAAACATGAGAAATATCCCGTTTTTTCAAGTCTTCAACCAAAGTTGAAAAATTCGTCACCGTATCAACAGCCCGATAGTCTAGATGTACCCGCCCCAGATCAACCCCGGCTTGTTGAAAAATCTCCGTTGCGGTGCGGCGATCGACACCCGATGAAACCCAAACCTCTAAATGATCATGCTGTTTGGCAAACGAGGCCGTAAATTCTTCGCGATCTATACTTCCACCTAACATGAGAATGGCTTGAGGTTCGGGGGCTTGTTGAAGTGCTAAGGTGGAGCGAACTGTAATCACATTTGCTAAAGTTGTTAAGGCAACACCGACTGATAAGGCAGAGGTTACGCCTAGAGTTGGTAGATTGAAAGATTGAAAGAGTTGTTTGATATTCATATGACTCTTTTTAACTGACTTGCTCCCGTCAAAACAGCCTCTAAGTATTTTTAGAAATCGAGATGCACAAATTTCGCTAAACTTTTGTTAAATTCACTCACACCCTGATGCGATGAAACAGTGAGAATCAATCAGCATCAATATATAAGCTACAATCAAGACCTCAGCAGTGACTTCCCCAATAGAGAGGATAAACCCTCGCCCAAACGGGTGAAACTTCACTGGTTTGATCCATCTGTTTAAACTAATGCTGACTCGACTAAATAATTTGTGGCTACGATTCTCCATTGCTACTGTCTGTGCTAGTATTAGCACCCTCGTCTGTGTAAATTTGGCTAACGCAATTCGCTCTCCTCACAAATTCTCGACATCGGATAGCCTGCTATTAACCCCAGCACGAGAACTGGATCTCCTCTCCACCGAAATAATTGCCACAGACTCCAGTTTAGCGCAACAACTGGCAAATACCTACTTAAAACGTGAACCTGTTGCTGCTATCAATGAGAATCTCTCTCTACAACAAGGGATTAGCATACAAAAAGAATTTATTAAGATCCTTATTCCCCATTTAGGGCCTATCGTGGGTTATAAAGCCGCCCTGACAAATCCCATCGCCCAACAACGTTTCAATGTTTCTCATCCCGTGCGGGGTGTTCTCCTCAAACAGATGTTACTCGATAATGGTGCAGTTGTTTCGGCGGACTTTGGGGCTAGACCTCAATTTGAAGCCGATTTAATCGTTCGAGTCGGTAATGATAGCATTAACGAAGCCAGGACGCCCCAGGAATTGCTTGCAGGTTTAGATGCAGTGATTCCCTTTATCGAACTGCCCGATTTAGTTTATCAACCCGATGTTAAACTCAATGCAGCCGCTTTAGTCGCAATTAATGCGGGTGCGCGTTTAGGAGTTTTGGGAAAAGTGATCCCGCTTACCGCAACGCCGGACTGGGAAAAACGTTTAGGAAATTTTAAGGTTATTTTAGTTGATGAAAATGACCAGGAATTAGCCCAAGGTGAGGGTTCGGCTTTACTGGGACATCCTTTAAAAGCGGTATTATGGCTGCGGGATGATTTGAAAGCCGCAGGGATACGCCTTCAGCCCGGTGATTTGTTATCTCTGGGAACGATTACCCCGTTAATGCCAGTTCAAGCAAAAACCACCATTCGCGCCCGTTATATTGGCTTAGAAGCCAAAACTGTGGACGTTTCTGTGACCTTTTCAGAGTGAATAGTCAGAGGCAAAAGGCATGAGGCAAAAGGCAAAAGGGAAAAAACTTTTAACTGGTAAGGGTAATTCATGAATTGCCCCTACAAGACTGGTGACTGATAACTGTCTTCCGACACCTTAACGAATGATTGATTTAGAATGAGAGAGGCTAAATTCAGGGTAATACTGCGATGGATTTAATTACCGCAATTGGACTGCTGGCGGGTAGTTTAACGACAATTTCTTTTTTACCGCAAGTGATTAAAACCTGGAAAACCAAATCGACTCGTGATGTTTCCCTGCAAATGTTCGTGCTTTTTTGTTCGGGTGTATTTTTGTGGATAGTCTATGGACTTCTGATTGGGAATATTCCAATTATTGCCACCAATATTGTGACTTTTAGTTTAGCATCAATGATTCTGTTTTTCAAACTCAAATATCGTTAATCCTAACATTTTAATCACGACAGTCTATCCTTGATAACCTCTGTTAATTTTCACGGATTCATCTAAACTCGATCTAATTTTAACTTAACCTGTGAATACTTCTGTTTTCGACTCTGAACGTCTTCTGTTTACTCCGGCGACACCGGATATTAATGCCATTCCGATTATTTTTGCCTTTCCAAACCAGTATACTGTCGGAATTACCAGTTTAGGGTATCAAATTGTTTGGGCGACTTTGGCGTTGCGTTCCGATGTACAAGTTAGTCGGCTATTTACTGATATTTCTGAACCTCTACCCACCCAACCGGAATTACTCGGCTTTTCTGTATCTTGGGAACTCGATTATATCAATATTTTAGAACGATTAGAATTTCTCAATATTCCGATTCGTTCAATAAACCGAGAAGATTCTCATCCGTTAGTATTTGGAGGTGGGCCAGTTTTAACGGCAAATCCTGAACCCTTTGCTGACTTTTTTGATCTTATTTTATTGGGAGATGGAGAGGAATTATTACCCAATTTTATCACCGCCTATCAACAGGTGAGAACAGCGAACCGTCAAACCAAATTAAAACATCTTGCTCAAGTTCCCGGCGTTTATGTTCCGAGTTTGTATCAAGTCACTTACGAGAGTCCAGACGGTAAAATCACATCTATTGAACCAATTATAGCAGAAATTCCGGCAAAAGTTCACAAACAAACCTATCGCGGAAATACTTTATCTGCTTCTACAGTTGTTACCGAAAAAGCCGCCTGGGAAAATATTTTCATGGTGGAAGTGGTTCGCAGTTGTCCTGAAATGTGCCGCTTTTGTTTAGCCAGTTATCTAACATTACCGTTTAGAACCGCGAGTTTAGAAGCTTCACTCATTCCTGCTATTGAACAGGGTTTAAGCATTACGAACCGCATTGGTTTATTGGGGGCTTCTGTGACTCAACACCCAGAATTTTCTGAGTTATTAGACTATCTCAGTAAACCTCAATATGAAGATGTTAGGTTAAGTATTGCTTCAGTTAGAACGAATACAGTTACCGTTCAACTCGCAGAAACTTTAGCCAAGCGAGACACCAAAAGTTTAACCATAGCGATAGAAAGCGGAAGTGATAAAGTTCGTAAAATCATTAACAAGAAATTAGAAAACGAAGAAATTATTCAAGCCGCAATCAATGCTAAAATCGGAGGATTAAAAGCCTTAAAACTCTATGGAATGGTGGGAATTCCCGGAGAAAAACCGGAAGATTTAGAAGCAACGCTGGCTTTAATGAAACAACTCAAAAAAGCCGCTCCAGGTTTAAAATTAACCCTGGGTTGTAGTACCTTTGTTCCGAAATCTCACACGCCCTTTCAATGGTTTGGGGTGAACTCAGAAGCCGAAAAAAGACTCAAATTGTTAGAAAAAAATCTCAGAAAAGACGGGATTGATTTTCGCCCAGAAAGTTATAAATGGTCAGTCATTCAAGCCGTGATTTCTCGAGGCGATCGCCGTATCTCTCATCTGCTAGAATTAGTGAGAGACTATGGTGATTCTTTGGGCAGTTATCGACGAGCATTTAAACAGTTACGCGGACAATTACCCGAACTTGACTACTATGTTTTTGAGAATTGGCATCTTGATGATATTCTGCCTTGGCATCATCTACAAGGGCCACTTCCAGAAGCCACACTGAAAAAGCATTTAGCTGAGGCAAATTCTCACTTTCAAAAAGAGTTTAATTTGACTCAAATAACAGTATAATAAAAGTAGCCTAATCGCAGGTTATCTTCGTCGGGGAATTCTGATGATTGATTTAGGGAAATATAACCTTTTAGGGGTAAAAGTCAATGCGATTGACTATGAAAGTGCTGTCAATCACGTTATGAATGGGGCTAAAAATCAGCAATCTCTGATTGTCGCCGCTCAACCCGTTCATGGTATTATGACGGCAGTTTTAGATAAAGCTTATCGTTATCGTCTGAATCGTTTTGATTTAGTTTGCCCCGATGGTCAACCTGTGAGATGGGCTTTAAATTTACTCTACAAAACAAATCTCAAAGACCGAGTTTATGGGCCTAATTTAACATTATATATCTGTGAAAAAGCCGCCCAACAAGATACAGGTATTTTTTTATATGGTTCGACTCCCAAAGTTTTAGAAAAATTAGAATCTAATCTCATCCACAAATTTCCCCATCTGAAAATTTGCGGTTCTATTTCTCCTCCCTATCGCCCTTTAACTATCGAAGAAGATGCTGCTTTTATCCAACAAATTCAAACTTCGGAAGCCCGAATTGTCTTTGTGGGTTTAGGTTGTCCTCGTCAAGAAACTTGGGCATTTGAACATCGAGATTTGTTAAATTGTCCGATTCTTTGTGTGGGGGCGGCGTTTGATTTTCATGCAGGAAATATTCCTCAAGCCCCCAGTTGGATGCAACGAGGGGGCTTAGAATGGGCGTTTCGACTGTGGCAAGAACCCAAACGGCTTTGGAAACGATATGTTTTCCTGAACCCGCTTTATTTAATTCTATTATTTCTGCAATTTATTCGGGTACTTCCGGTTGAAAAGTGGTCAAAGTAATTAACTTTAGATGTAATTAATAAGCCCCTTTGCGTTTTAATACCACTTGAACTGTTTTCCACAAAATCTGAAAATCTAGCAACAGCGACCAGTTATTAATATACATCACATCAAGCCGAAAAGCATTCTCAAAATCAATAATATCTGAACGTCCAGAAACTTGCCACAACCCTGTAATTCCGGGTAAAACATTTTGTCGAGCAAAGTGATGAGGGGCAAATCCTTCTACATCTCGCAGAGGCAATGGACGCGGCCCTACTAAACTCATTTGACCAATCAAAACATTAATCAGTTGGGGGAGTTCATCTAAACTATATTGACGCAAAACCTTACCGACTTTTGTAATGCGAGGGTCATCTTTCATTTTAAAGAGAACACCGCCTTTAATTTCATTTTTAGCTTCCAATTCTTTCATCAATTGGTCAGCGTTAATCACCATTGTTCTAAATTTCCACACCTTAAAATGACGCCCTCGCAAACCTAAACGAGTTTGTTTGTAGAAAATCGGCCCCGGTGAGTCCAGTTTAATCAAAACTGCAATTAACAACAAAATCGGACTAGCAAAAATCACAATTAATACCGCAACTGTTAAATCAAATCCCCGTTTCACCCAGAAGTCTGTACCGACAATGGCGGGTGTTGTAAACTGAATGGTTGGCATTCGACCAATCATTTCAATTTGAGGGGATTGATAGGGAAGTTCTAAGCCCACAGGTAACACTCGTAAGTTAATTCCGGCGGTTTTTAAACTCCAGTAAAAGGACATAGAATTGGGGATGGACTGCCAAGAACAAACAAAGACTTCACCAACTTGTTGGTGTTGAATCTCTTGAAGAATAGACGGCCATTTCTTTTGTGCTTCAATCGTGGATAAATCAATTTGACCTGTGATTTTAAATTCTCGATTACTAATCAGTTTGAGTGCAATTTTTGCCGCCAAAGTATCTCTGGGTGTTCCGATGAGAAAAATCTTCCGGGTGAGTATTCCTTTGCTGCGAACTTTTATTACTGCTAACTCAAGCACAAACCGACCGAATAACACAAAAACAACGCTAAAAAACCAAGCCAGTAAGAAAAGAGATCGAGAAAGAAATATACCCGGTTTATACAGAAAAGCTAGTACAATGAAAATAATTTGCGCTAAAGTCAAACAACTGACTAAACGCAAAAAGCGACGACGAGTATCACGGCGACTATAAAGCCCTGCTGAGGCGATAATACTAATTGTCATCGCTAAAATGAGCAGCAGATAACCCGGTTTTTCAGGAGAGGAACCAATCAGATCAAAAGATTCTACACTCTGAAAATTTTTGTTACTAATAACAACCCATTTAGCAGTCAACCATCCCAGTGAAATAAAAGTGGCATCAAAGAGTAAAAGAATCAGATTTCGGACGAACGCAACGGCTGCGCCTTTGTCAAGATGAACTAAAATACTGGGAGCGCGTTGATCGTTAAATTGAGTGTTGTCAACTTTAGGATCATTTTTCTTTTCAGGGTTCGGCACATTTTTTAGCATTGTTTTGTCACTCGGGTTTAAAATTCATACAATTCAAATAAAGTTGCTCTCAAAATGAGAAATTTACTTGTCTCGTTCCGCAAAGAACAATTGATAAAACTGATAATATATCTACTCGTTGAAAATGCAACCCTGATGAAATTAACGAACCAAGAGAATCAATAGATCAGAATTGGAGTTTAGATAAACTCTAGCAAGCTCTAGTCGAGTTAAACTGTCAAATCAATAACTAAAGCGTTTTTTTCAAGAAAAAATAGAAAATATTTCAGGTCATCTCTGTACAGAACATTGACTCCGATCTCTAATATTTAGACTTGAGATTGTTTCCGGTAATCTTGTGAAGCTCATCGAGAGTTTAAATCGTGAAAATCTGTTGATATCTGTCTCGAATTCAGTGATCAACAATGGAACATCATCTGCTATCGAAAACTGATATAACACGGTACAAACCGTATTAAAGTTTCGTTCCTGCTTCATCTCGGACTGTCGGCAGTACCCGATCGACAGGCTCAAACCGAATAGCCTTCGGCGTAATGTTCGCGCATTGAGGCTTGCGTTCAAGTCGCGGCCGATTGATATGTGGCAAGCTTCACAGTTGAAAACTCGTTCTTTAAGCGGCATTTCTTGAACATGACCGCAGCTTGAACAAGTCTTAGATTATGGATAAAATCGTAAAGCTATCGTTTCTGCCTTTTTTCTTGAATTTAGGATGTTTGGCAACGCCTTGAAAAAAGCGACTGAAAGCTTCCCCTAAGTGCATGAAAGCAAATTGATAAACTCTAGAACTTAGCGTTGACTGCCAGGGATAGTTTGGCTTAATGTGATTGGTGTAGAACTTTTTTAGCTTATTCGTTGAAGGTTTTAAACCCTGTTTGTAAGCTTCATTCCACATCGCCAAAGCCCAATTCCAGACCCACCTAGAATATCCGGCGTGGGTCGCCATTAAGGTTCTTTGACGGTTGTTAAGTTTGAGTTGGGTTTGAAAGGCTCGTTGCATAGATCTATTATCTGATCTTACAGATAGTACCGTTTTGTACCATAAATCGTCTACTAAGTTACTTCTCCCTAACTGGGGATGGGGGTTTTCCCACAATTCCCCAATCTGATCGCAAATCTATCATACCAAATCCGGGTGAATTTCCCACTCTTTCTAAGATTATTTAACACAGCTTTAACGATGAACAATTGCCCATCTTTATTGTCAAAATATAAATAAGTTTAATTTTTTGTTAACTCTTGTCGCAATCGGTAAACAATTGTATCGCGGTCAACTTGGTTAATAATCTCTTGAATCACCGTATCAATACCCGATTCTCCCCAAGTACAGCCTTGCTCAAGATAAACCTGAGCCGCTCGACCCACCGTATAAGTTCCATAGGCGGAAATTGAAGCTTGAGTGAAAGCAACACCCGCATAAGTCGAAATATCCGTCGCTAATCCCGCCGCACTTTTACCGAATCCTAATATTGCACCGCTTCCCCATTCCGCCAGAATCATTCCCCCCGCACTTAATAGAATTTTTTGTAATAGCTTACTGGCTTGATAATTGGTAATGGGTAAACCATATAAACGAGCCAAAGACCGAATTAAAATTAAATCACTGATCGCCGTCGCCAACACATCAATAACTGCAATCGGATTAATCGCGATCGCGATCGCTTTATACTTCGTAAACTGCCAAATTAACGCCTCCGCTTCGGTTTGTTGAAGTTGAATTGTTTGATGAGCAATCTGTTTTTCCGCCTCTCGCGCCTGAACCAACGCATTTAACGCCAAAAGCGATCGCCCTTCTTGATAGAGAATATTAATAATCGTTTGTTTCAACTCATCAATTTGAGGCGGAGGAGTCTCCCATTCCTCAGTCACCCGACCATCAGGCCATTCCACCCGAACTTGAACCGCAGCAGGAACCGCCGCCACTCGCACCACCTCCACTAGAGAACTATCAGCAGGTTGAAATTCTCCCTGGGAGTTCAATTCCCAATCCGAAAACTCCAGATTCAGCCCATCAGTAGTCGTCAACCGTTGTAAATTCTGGTAAATAGCCTGCTGTTCTGCGTCCGTGTACAGGTCAATCTTATTAAAAACAACAATCAGAGGTTTTTGAGCCTTTCGCAACTCACAGAGCGCTTCATACTCCGTGCGAGTCAGATCACCCGATACCACAAACAAGATCAAATCCGCCTGACGAGTCACCTCACGCGCCATTTCACCCCGAACTTGACCCCCCACCTCATCGAGTCCTGGCGTATCAATTAATTCCACCGCAATGCTGTCTCGTTGATCATCATAGCGAGAAGGAACCGTCCACCGGACTGATCGCGGCCATTGCGTCACCCCGTTCAGTGGGCCTGTTTGTAGAACAGTCTCCCCCAAAAGCGCATTCAAAACCGCAGACTTTCCCCGACTCACCAAGCCAAAAACCGCAATTCGCACTAAACCGCCATCCAGTTTCTCTAAACTCCCAGCCAAAACATCCAACTGAGTTTTCAGAGTCGCTTGCAATTGAGGGGGGTTTTGTCGTTGGCGTCGTTTGTGAGAATAGCGAATCATCGCCTGTCGTAAACTGCTACGAGCGCGGTTGAGATCCCAGGAGTCGAGGGAGTCAGAGGAAGTCATAATTATTTAACAATATCTTCTAGGGCAGGTTTAACGGTGGGATATTGATAGTCAAAATGGTAAGAGAGCGTTCGCTTGGGGATAACTTGTTGACCTTCAAGAACCAACTGCGCCGAATCCCCTAACAGCGCTTCTAAGGCAAAATCCGGTACAGGGAGCCAAGAAGGACGGTGTAGAACCTCTCCCAAACTGTGACAGAGTTGTTCCATGCGAACCGGGTTAGGAGCGGTACCATTAACCACACCTTCAACTTCAGAGTGAGTCAGAGCAAAAATGATCAAATTCACTAAATCATCCCGATGAATCCAAGAAAACCACTGTTTCCCCGATCCGATTGGGCCTCCAGCAAACAGTTTAAACGGGGTTAGCATTTTAGCCAATGCGCCGCCCATCCCCAAAACAATCCCGGTACGGACAATCACCAGCCGAGTTCCGGCTTCTGTGACCTTTTGAGCGGCTGATTCCCAAGCTTTACACACCTGCGCGAGAAAATCATCTCCTGGCGGACTCATTTCATCAAACTTCGCTGTTTCGCTGGTTCCGTAATAGCCAATCGCCGAAGCATTCACCAAAACAGAGGGTTTAGAATCGGCTTGTAAAATCGCTTCGACGAGTTTTTCGGTACCTTGGGCGCGACTATTGATAATTTCCTGTTTGCGTTGGGCAGTCCAGCGCCCCTCGGCGATCGAAGCGCCCGCTAAATTAACCACACCCTGACAATTTGCGATCGCCTGTTGCCAAGATCCTGATTCTGTGGGAGTATAACCGACAATTTCTAAGCGGGGATAGGCAGAATTCGGAAAAATCCGCCTTCCGCGTTCCGGGTTGCGGGTCAGCACTAGCACCTGATGTCCCTCTTGATGCAGTCGCTCGACGAGGCGAGTTCCTACAAATCCTGTTGCTCCAGTAATTGCTACTTTCATCAAATTTTAACTGCTGAGTGAGCGGGTTCAGACTTGATCGGTGATCAACTCCAAACTCGTTTTTGATTATACCGAGCCGCAAGACGACTCTATCCTCTGTTGTCAATTCCTCCCAACTCAGACACAATTAAAACATTGGCTCTCAAGAGCGTTATACCCTGATCAGTGACCAGTGAACAGCGCTAACCTTGCGACGGGGGCGCAATAGTCGTGATCCGAAGTTTGCAAGAGAGTGAGGCGGGTTCAGCAACAGATGTATGTCTTGCCACAAAAAACTGATATAAACCCGCCCTCAGTGATAGTGACCCGTTTTTTTAGGGGTTAGGGTTTAACACACCATTCCCCATTCTCCAACACCTGACTTCTGAACTCGGTGAACTCGAAAAAATGCCACTTAAGAAACTTAACTTATTAGCTGGAGCGGCTGCTATCGTCTCTATAGGTGCTTTGACGAGTCTGCTTTATCTCAAAAGCATGGGAGTTCGAGCTTATAGTTTAGCCGAAAGTGCCAAACTCGTCCCCGATGAAGCAATGATGGCAACCTTTATCTCACCGACCCCCGAGGCGATCGCTCACCTGAAACAGTTCGGCACACCAGAAACCCGAACCTGGATCACTCAAAGTTTAACCACCTTCAAACAACAAAGTCTAGCAGGGACGAGCCTCAATTTTGAGCGAGATCTCCAGCCTTGGATGGGGGGAGTCATGGTTGCCCTTCTACCCGCCCAAGAGGGACAGGAAATAGAAGATTTTAATCTTCTGATGGTTGTGGGTATCAAGAACCCGATTAAAGCTTGGCATTTTTCCCGCAAGTTTAACGCCACCGCCAACATTAAGCGTCAACAACGAGAGTATAGAGGCGTCGAGATTATTGAATATACCGAGCCTGGAGGTAAGCGTTACAATGTTGCTTTACTCAACTCTCATCTGGTGGTTGCGGCTGACCCTACAGCGATCGAACGAGCCATAGAGACTACAAAAGGTGAGCCAGCCCTTGCTAGTTTAACCGGAACAGAGCAGACGTTTTTAAACAGTGTTGATGTTCCTTATCCGATTGCTACCCTTTATATTGCAGAATATCCCAGGTTGATTGAGCAGATCACCCGGGATTTTTCTAGTTCTTCCCCACTATCAATGCAGGTTTTATCCCAACTCAAGCCCATTGAGTCTGTTGTTGTCGGTATTGGGGTGGATCAAGACGGAATTCGTCTCAAAGCCACAACTCAACTCAATGATCGCGCCCTTCAGCCCTCTGATCAACCTCAGCTTGACTCCCTGGTGACTCGATTTCCGGCTGATACCATCGGATTGATTCAAACTCAAGGTATTCAGCAAGTTTGGTCAGAAATTGTTACCTTAGCCGAGGAAAATAGGGATCTCAATCGATGGGTTATACAAATCAGACGGGGACTCAATGCCATTAATTTAGATGCGGATCAAGATGTTTTTGGCTGGATGGATGGTGAATTTGCTTTGGGTTTGATCGCTTCAGAAGAAGGGGTGCTAGCCGCTTTGGGGTTGGGTGGCGTTTTGTTACTCGAAACGAGCGATCGCCCCGCCGCCGAGAAAATGCTGACTCAACTCGATACCGTTGTCGCTCGAAGCAATCCTCCGGTGAATGTTGAACAACGAGCGATCGGGGAAATCCAAGTCACGGAATGGAAAGATCCTCGACAAGGGACTTTGTTTGGACATGGTTGGCTGCGATCCAATTTGGTGTTTATTGCCTTTGGAGGGCCTGTTGTTGAAGCGATCGCCACCGAACCTCAAAAACCCCTTCAGACTAATCCTCGCTTTCAGACTGTGACTCAATCCTTACCCCAGCCCAACCATAGTTATGTCTATCTTGATATCGAAAAGCTAGTCACTTGGGCGACAGGTTATCTGATCGCCGCCCCCGCTATAGCCGTTCAACCCAATGCAATCGCCGTGTTAAATTCAGTTCAGGGGTTGGGTATCAGTGCAACTCGTCTGGATCAAGAAACGGCTAGAGTAGAAATGATTTTAACCCTTAAACCCAAAAGAAACTGATCTTTGACTCACCAATGCTCGGATGTTCGTCTCAACGAGGTTGAGCAATCAGAGTCAAAATAAAGGTTTGAGGATAATCTTGAAAAAGCTAGTTTTAATTAAACTAGACTTCGATGATCTACCTTGAAGAATTGAAGAAGACCATGCGTATTTTGATCTACTCCTATAACTACCATCCAGAACCGATTGGCATTGCCCCTTTAATGACTGAGTTAGCTGAGGGTTTAGTTGCAAAAGGTCACGAAGTTCGGGTTGTGACCGGAATGCCCAACTACCCCCAACGTCGCATTTATGATGAATACCGGGGAAAATCTTATGTTACGGAACAGAAAAATGGGGTGACAATTCAACGCAGTTATATTTTTGTGCGAGGCCCAGAACCGGGTGTGCTTGATCGCATTTTACTGGATGGGAGTTTTATTTTTACCAGTTTATTTCAAGCGATTAATGGTTGGCGACCGGATGTAATTTTTGCCACTGAACCTCCTTTATTGGTTTGTGTTCCTGTGGCTCTTTACGCTTGGGTTAATCGCTGTCCTTTTGTGTTAAATATTCAAGATATCGTCTCAGAAGCGGCTGTGCGGGTTAATCTGCTCAAAAAAGGTGGGCCTCTGGTTGGAATTGCTGAAAAGTTAGAAAAATTTGCCTATTGGCGAGCAGACCAACTGAGTGTCATTGCTACCGGATTTATTGATTCGTTAGAACGACAAGGGGTTCACCCTCAGAAAATTACCTATATTCCCAATTGGGTTGATACGAATTTTATTCGACCTTTACCGAAAGAAAATAACCCGTTCCGACAAGCTCACCAGCTTCAAGATAAATTTGTTGTGTTGTATTCGGGTAATATTGCCCTAACTCAAGGTTTAGAAACAGTAATTCAAGCGGCGGCACAGTTACAATATATTCCTGAAATTGTCTTTGTAATTGTCGGTGAAGCCAGTGCTTTGGTTCATTTACAGGATTATTGTGAGACTTATAATGCTCATAATGTTCGGTTGCTGCCGTTTGAACCTCGGGAAAAATTGCCGGAGATGCTATCGGCTGCTGATGTGGGATTAGTGGTTCAAAAAAGTCAAGTAACGGTTTTTAATCTGCCTTCAAAAATACCTGTTCTATTGGCGAGTGGATGTGCGATTGTTGCTTCAGTTCCTGATAGCGGAACGGCGAAAGAAGCGGTTGAAAATAGTGGGGCGGGTCTAGTGGTTCCTCCTGAAGATGCAGAGGCACTAGCAGCGAGTTTATTAGAACTGTATCACGACCCCGAGAGAGTTAAATTCTTAGGTCAACAAGGTCGTCAATATGCCGAGGAATTCTTCTCTTTTGAGCAAGCTTTGAAACAGTATGAAGCCTTATTCTCTCAGGTGATTTCTGCGGGAAAACTACAACGATACAATGAGTCGAAAAGTAACAATTTAAACCAAAATTGAGAAGCCAGAATTGCTAAAATTTAACGATTATTATGACCTCAACAGAATCTCAGCCGATGACTTATCCCTTGATCGATCTTCACTTGCGAGAACAAGTGTTAAACTGGTTGTCTGATCAGGTGCCACGCTCTCGGATCGAACATATTCTCAGGGTTGAACAAATGGCAATTGATTTAGCGATTCAGCATCAGCTTAATGTGGCGATCGCTCAAATTGCAGGTTTAATGCACGATTTAGCCAAGTATTTTCAGCCACAAGTGCTATTAAAAATGGCGATCGCAGAGGGAGTAGAATTGGATGAGATTTTGGAGAGTCATCCTCATTTATTACACGCCGATATTAGTGCCGTTGTTGCGAGAAAAGAATTTGGTATTGAAGATCAAGAGGTTTTAGACGCGATCGCCAACCATACCCTGGGAAAACCTCAGTTGAGTCCTCTATCTTGTGTCGTTTTTCTGGCTGATACTCTAGAACCAGGTCGAGGGGATACAGCCGAACTGCAAGCGCTCAGATCCCTTTGTAATGAGAACTTGTATCATGCTGTCTGGAAAACCTGTGATTACACGCTAGCTTATCTGATGAAAACCTGCCGAGTTGTTCATCCGCGAATAATCTTAACTCGCAACTGGGCATTACAAACCTATCAGGGGCGTTAGAAAGCCCTGAAGTTGCATTCTAGGTAGCTGTGATCACATCAAACATTAAGTTTCAGATCAACCCTCACCCCGAACTCTAAAATCGACTGCTACAATATCTAAACAAACACTCAGATTCTGTCTGGGAGGCTATCTAGTTGCACAAAAGCTGAAAGAACTTAATGCTAAATCACGCCAAAGCCGAATACTATACTCGGCAAACGACTGCCCCTGATCTAGAGATAGACGACGAACGGACTCTAGAAACAGTCCGACTGGTCGCTCTAGCAGCCGAAGACCGGAAAGCCGAAGAGATTACCGTGCTGAAGGTTTCAGAAATTTCCTACCTTGCAGACTACTTCGTGATCGTCACCGGCTTTTCTACTGTTCAAGTTCGAGCAATTTATCAAGCGATCGCCAAGCAGGTTGAACAGGACACTCAACGAGTTCCTCTCAGTATTGAAGGACAACGAGAAGGAACATGGATTTTGATGGATTATGGAGATGTAATTGTCCATATCATGCTCCCCGAAGAGCGAGAGTTCTACAGTTTAGAAGCCTTCTGGGGTCATGCTGAACGGATCGATGTGTTGACGCTCCTGTAAATTTAACGATTAGGCAAACTGAGAAGGAGCAGTAACTTAGTAGACGATTTATGGTACAACACGGTACTATCTGTAAGATCAGATAATAGATCTATGCAACGAGCCTTCAAGACCCAACTCAAACTTAATAACCGTCAAAAGACCTTAATGGCTAAACACGCGGGATATTCTAGGTGGGTCTGGAATTGGGCCTTAGCGATGTGGAATGAAGCTTACAAGCAGGGTTTAAAACCTTCAACGAATAAGCTAAAAAAGTTCTACACCAATCACATTAAGCCCAACTATCCCTGGCAGTCAACGCTAAGTTCTAGAGTTTATCAATTTGCTTTCATGCACTTGGGAGAAGCATTTAGCCGATTTTTTCAAGGCATTGCCAAACATCCTAAGTTCAAGAAAAAAGGCAGAAATGATAGCTTTACTTTAGATAATTGTGGCAAAGTAATGAGGTTTTCAGGGAGGAAATTGAAGCTTCCTTTTATTGGATGGATATTCACTTATGAACCCCTACCTGAAATCAACACAAAGCGAGTCACAATTAGTCGAGTAGCTGATTCTTGGTATCTGTCTGTAGCCTACGAATTTGAACCAGAACAGACTGTTAAATCAAGAGAATACCTGGGTGTTGATGTTGGGGTTAAGGTATTAGCGACCTGTTCAGATGGTACTGTTTTTGCAAATCCCAGAGCTTACAAAAAAGCACAGAAAAATCTGGCTCGACTTCAGCGCGAACTCTCGAGAAAACAGAAGGGTTCTAACAACAGGAATCAAGCTAGACTGAGACTTGCAAAAGCACATCAAAGAGTGGCTAACATTCGCAAAGATACAATTCACAAACTAACCTCATGGCTATGCAAAAACCACGCAGTTATCGGGTTAGAAGACTTGAATGTTTCTGGGATGATGAAAAATCATAAATTAGCGGGTGCTATTGCCGATTCTGCTCTTTATGAAATTCGCCGCCAAGTCGAGTATAAGTCCGAGTGGTACGGCTCAGTAGTAGTTTTTGCTGACAGATTTTATCCGTCAACTAAGACTTGTTCAAGTTGCGGTCACGTTCAAGAAATGCCACTGAAAGAACGAGTTTTTAACTGTAATAATTGCGGTGTAAGCGTTGACCGTGATTTAAATGCCAGCCTAAATTTAGAAGGTTATGCCGAGGGCTTCTCGGTTTATTTGCCTGTCTGACCGGGTGCTGCCGACAGTCCGGGGTGATGCAGGAAGTAAACATTAACACGGTTTGTACCGCGTTATATCAGTTTTATAAAGCAGTATGAAAAACTTCCAATTTTGATCAACGGTTACAGTCGGCTCCGTCGTTCTACGATGAAGTGATCTGTGACTCCCCAATTCAAAAAAAAGTAGTTATGAGAGATGTGTCTATTTCAGTTTGCCCAGTTCCCCCAGAACAGCGCCCTGTCAATGAATATCAAGAATTGCAAGAGTCTTGGTTTTTTAGCTGGGTCACTCTTGAATGGCATCAATATCTGAGAAAATTGGCTTGGGTCTGGGGCTGGAGTTGGTTAATATTCGGGCCAGTAGCCGCCGCGAGTTTCCCCCCTCAAAAGGCAATGGTGCAGTTTCTAGTCAGTGGGGGAGCCGGAGCGACTTTGATGTTAACCTTGGTGGTGACTCGATTATATTTAGGTTGGTCTTACGTGCGATCGCGGCTTACGAGTACAAGTATTTGTTATGAAGAGTCAGGCTGGTATGATGGACAAACTTGGCAGAAAACTCCTGAATTTCAGGCTCAAGATCTGCTGATTTTATCCTATCAAGTGCAACCTCTACTCAAACGACTACGACGTACTTTTTATGGTTTAGCCTTGTTCGTCGCGGTAGATGGATTAATTTGGTTGTGTTTGTAATTGCAGTCAAATCAGCCATAAACTATCTGTGGCCAACAATTAAACCCCTGAGCGAGTCGTCTGATCCCGGCAATGTATACTAATACTTCATTCAAAACTCACACTGTCATGACAAGGGCAAAACGAACACAGTCGGCGGAACTAGAAGTTAGACTCTTACGGGAAGGAATCTGTGAGTCTATCCATCGCATTCAAGCCACAGTTTGCGATACTCGCGGGCGAGTGCTATCGGTAGCCGGAAGTGCAGAGACAGGAACGTTTGTGCGTTCAGCCCTCAAGCCGTTCCAAGCTTTAGCCGTGACTAACACGGGTACACTCGAACGCTATGATTTAACGGATGTCGATCTGGCGATTATTTGTAGTTCTCATCAAGGGACCATCGGACAAGCCCGACGAGCTTTTAATATTCTCTGGCATTGTGATGTTGATCCGGTTTATCTTCAATGTCCGACTCCCAAAGACAAACGGAGTCCTCTACAACATGGATGTTCGGGTAAACACGCGGGAATGTTGGCAGTCTGTCGTCAACGCCATTGGCCTTTAGAAACCTATTTACAGCCTAAACATCCGGTACAACAACTGATTCTCGGTAAAGTGGCTGAGATGCTAAAAATGCCACCCGATGAAATCATAGTAGCGAAAGATGACTGCGGCGCACCGACTTATTATCTGGAATTGGGTCAAATTGCGACTTTGTATGCTCAGTTGGCATCTGGGGATAATCTGGATATGGAACGGATTGTCCGCTCGATGACACATCACCCTGAAATGGTGGCTGGAGAAGGGCATTTAGATACGGAATTGATGCGGATGACTCAAGGTGAACTGGTGAGTAAATCCGGTGCTGAAGGGGTTCAGTGTATTGGTCGCATTGGCGAGGGGATGGGTTTAGCGATTAAGGTCATTGATGGGGCGAAACGCGCTAAATATGCGGTGGCGATTCAGTTATTAAAGCAGATGGGCTGGATTACGCCAACTCAGTCTGAAGCGTTATCTGAACAATTTCTAACCCTTGATGAATATAGACGCTTAGAAGTGGTGGGAGAATTGTCTATCATTTAGTGTTTTGGAATGGAAAAGGACATTAATATTCGGAATATTCGACCGAATGATTACCAACCGATTATTAGCGTCCTGAATGAATGGTGGGGAGGACGACCAATGAGTGGGATGCTTCCGAAACTCTTTTTTGTTCACTTTTGTCTAACGAGTTTTATTGCAGAAATTGATCAGGAAATCGTCGGGTTTTTGATCGGGTTTTTGTCTCAAACTTATTCAGAAGAAGCTTATATTCATTTTGTGGGAGTTCATCCAGAGTTCAGAAAAAAAGGAATAGGACGTGCATTATATGAGCAGTTTTTTCAAACGGTTCAAACATTCAGTTGTAGACGAGTGAAATGTGTAACATCTCCTTTTAATAAAAGTTCAATTGCCTATCATTTATCAATGGGATTTGAAGCAGAACCCAGTGAAATAGAAGACAATGGTATGTTCTATCATCGAGAATATGATGGTATTGGAGAAGATCGTGTGTTATTTGTCAAGCATCTATGAGTACATGAAAAGTATCTGTGTTTATTGTGGTTCAAATATTGGCGATCGCAACGACTCGAGGATGTTGATGAATATTAAAAGCTTCACCCTGCAAACTTTGCTGCTGACTGTGACTGAAAGGTTGTAGCATCACCTGATATATGTCCCCAACAGTGATGCAGTGTGGTGATCGCTTAATCAGGTTTCTCGCCAGTCGGACTCATATTTCCCTTGAATGAGATCCCTGATGAATGGATCATACTTGACAACAAAATCGGTATAATTTCACCGTTGAGCTTGGCAAAATATAGCTCTACATCAATGTCTGGATAGCGGTTAAGAATAGACAAATACGCCCGATTCAAGTAATCTACATGAACTTGCTTCTCTCGTTGCGGATCTGAACTTAACTCCGGGTCAAATTTACTGGCATAGGCGCCACAGTCCTGATGGTCGAGAATAATCACTTTTTTGATGTGATGGAGTCGATAAGATAAATCTAATTGATCCCAAAAAGCAACTGTATCAGCATTGTGGGGAAATCCAGCTAAAGCTAGAGAGGCTCCGGCTAACGCTGTCCAATCATACTGA
Source organism: Limnoraphis robusta BA-68 BA1 (assembly GCF_034932365.1). NCBI lineage: Bacteria > Bacillati > Cyanobacteriota > Cyanophyceae > Oscillatoriales > Sirenicapillariaceae > Limnoraphis > Limnoraphis robusta. The sequence continues at coordinate 22,353 of NZ_JAYGHR010000076.1, forward strand.
TTCCCTAATTTTTGCATTGCTAAAAAGTCAAACTCCAATGCTAGAAAACGAAAGTCAATACAACTCAGAACAAAGGCTTGCGCTTGATGTTTTTCGGCCAAGGCAGGTGAAGCTAATTGCCAGAAAGGTAACGCAATAGCTGCTGGTAGGAGAGATTTCAAAAAATGACGGCGATTAACTAATGTAGGAGTATGACAGCAAAGACAGGGATTCCTCTTTGGTCTGTTGATCAGATGGTTCATGTTTCACCGAATGGATATTATGTTATGGGGTGATTGTGTTTAGGCGGTTTGATCGCGGATGTGTTTTCCCCATAACTTCAAAAGAATTTTAGTCTTCTTTTAAAGTAACCAACTCTCTGGGTTCAGGCTTTATAGCTAAAGGTTTAGAGGATTCTTCAATTCCAGGAGTTAGGGTATAAATTGCCTCAGTTGTTGTTTCAAAACAATTTGACAACCCAATTTTTGCCAATATTCCTGATCGCTCTAGGAGTTGTTGAACTTCGGGCTGCAAACCTGTAAGAATTAAGCGGCAATCGTGGCGTTTTAGATCATGGTAAATATCTTCGAGCGCCACTAACCCAGTGGTATCCATATTGGGAACAAATCGCAGCCGCAAAATCAGATACTTGACTTCGGGTTCATCCCGCAGGAAGGTCACAAACCGTTCGGCAGCACCAAAAAATACAGGCCCATCTACCCGATAAACAGCTATTTGCTTGCTTAACTCCAGGGGAACGCCAGGAGGAAAGACTTCGGTTTCTGGTATTTTGACCAGGCTCAAATCACTCATCCGCTTGATGAACAAAGCACCTGCTGCAATTAATCCAACTTCTACAGCGAGAACTAAGTCAAAACAAATGGTAACTAGCCAGGTAAGAATCATCACAGCAAAGTCGGAGTAGGTCGCACGCATCAGCAAGCCGATCGCTTCCCACTCAATCATCCGCAGGCTAACGACCATGAGAATGCCAGCCAATGCCGCTAGGGGAATTTGTGCCGCTAGGGGAGCTAAAGCCAGGACGATGATCGCTAAGGCAACCCCATGAGTCACGCCAGAAAGTCGGGTTTTGCCTCCAGCACGAACATTAACGGCAGTACGAGCGATCGCGCCCGTCGCCGGAATTCCCCCAAAAAACGGCACGACGATATTCGCCAACCCTTGACCGATCAGTTCCCTGTCACTATTGTGTTTCTCGCTGACGGTCATGCCATCCGCTACCACTGCCGACAGCAACGACTCAATACTCCCCAGTGCTGCCAGTGCCAATGCGGGATTAATCAATTCTCGCAGCAGAGTGAAATCATTCCAGTGGGGAATGCCTTGCGCCATGGGTAACGATTGGGGAATCGAGCCGATAGTGGGGACGTGGAGGTGAAAAAAGGACGCGACAGCCGTTGCTAGGACTAACCCCACTAAAGAACCCGGTATAGTAGTATTAATCCGAGGCCAAAGCAGTTTTGTGACAATCACAACCATCGCCAACCCGACCGAGACCCAATTTGCACCCTCTATATGGGTTGCACTGTCCCACAATCCAGGGAGAAAATGTTCGCTACGGGGCAGTTGCAAGCCAAAGAAATTATTGAGCTGGCCGCAAAAAATAATCACGGCGATACCATTGGTAAACCCTGCCGTCACCGGATAGGGAATAAACTTCACCAGCCGTCCGAGTTTGGCAATCCCCAAAGCAACCTGGATAATTCCGGCCATGACCCCAGCAATCCAAACCTTTTCGATGCCGTACTTGGCGACAATTCCCACTAGGACGACTGCCATTGCCCCGGTAGGCCCTGTTATCTGAACGGGTGAACCCCCAAAGATTGCCGCCACAATCCCCGCCACAATCGCGGTGTAGAGTCCGGCTTTTGGCTCCACCCCACTCGCCACTGCAAAAGCCAGTGCCAAAGGCAGTGCCACCACTGCTGCGGTGAGTCCACCCGTCAAATCGCCACGCCAGTTACTCCATAAGCGATTCAAGCGAAAATGTTGAACTGTATCAGTATTTGCTTTAGTCCACATATCCAATCAATTTCCGACTCTTAATTTGTGAATTGATGCAGGAACTCGTTCTCATTCGAGTTGTTCCAGGGTTGTGCGAACATTAACCAGGTGGTTGTTAAAAACTTCTAAGGAGGCATCCAGCACCTTGAAAATCGCCGTATCACTCACTGAATAATAGACGTAGTTGCCTTGCTTACGGCTCACCACCAGATTCGCCTTACGCAAAATAGCCAACTGCTGAGATACCGAAGAGGCATCTACCTCGATCCACTCGGCAATGTAGTTGACGCTTTTCTCCCCCAGTCGCAAGGTATCCAAGATTTGAATCCGCACAGGGTTAGATAAAACCTTGAAAAAGTCAGCCTTGAAGTAACTTGGTTTAAATGCCATCTAGCTATCTATGTACCTTAAAAGTTTTGCGGATAGTATCAATGTAGCACAACATTGCTCTAACGGTTTGTTACCAATAATCATCGGTAATCCAAAGTAACCGCACTAGCGCAATTCCCGTCATTCCAGCGACAATCGTCCAGGTGAGGGTTAAACCGAGAACATCTGCTAAAAAAAGCTCAGTTGTTTGACGCATCACACCGCCAAACGCCCAACCGACAGACAACCCGACTGTCCAACAAAGCGGACTCACCCACAGCCATTTCCAAGCGCGAGGAACTTGTATTCTCAGGGCTAACCATTGCAAAAATCCGATGCAGATTCCCACCTGACTACCGTCTATAGCCCCATAAGAAATGCGCTGCAATAGGTCTAAAGTTCGGGGAGCAACCCAAGCAATTGCTCCAATATGGGAGTATCCTAATACTGTCCAACCGATGATACTGGCAAAAATCCATTGCCAAGGTTGATAGATGTATTGTCTGAGAACGCACCATTGAGCGAAACCGATAACTGTTCCTCCCACTGCTCCGGCTAATATTCCCATATCGGGGCGTTCACCAATTTCGACCCAAAGTAAACTGACGAAAAAACCGATAATGCTGACAAATACCCACTTCAACCAGAAACCATATTTCGTTTTAATGGGGTAGGGATAGGCTTGAGGGTTCACGAATTGTTTTGTTTTGAGATCGAAATTCATCTAACCTCAAGGAAGTCAGGACAGAAAGACCCGAGCAGCAGTGTTAGAGTTCCCGATTTTAACGTTGAAGTGGGGCGGGAGAAAACCGTTCCCAACTAAAGTGTTTTAATAAAGGATCGGATTTTTGGTCTAGGACGGACTCAGCAATAAGTTTAGCGGTAATGGGAGCGAGTAAAATACCGTTGCGGTAATGACCAACTGCGAGGGTTAAGTTGTCAAAAGGGCTGGTTCCTAAAATGGGGAGTAAATCTGGAGTGGTTGGTCGAAAGCCCCACCAAAATTCTTGTATGGGAAAATCACGTAAAACGGGGTAGATACGGATAGCGCCCGCCAGTAGCGTTTGAACACCGTCTGGGGTTAAACCGACGCTAAAACCGACATCTTCGAGGGTTGCGCCAATCACGATTAAACCATCTCGACGAGGAACGATGTAAATTTCGGTTCCAAATAAGACTTGTTTGAGGGGAAGGGACTCGAAAGATTCTGGGACTTTCAGCGACAGCATTTGTCCTTTTCGCGGATAAACGGGAACTTGCGGAAGCAGTTGTCCTGACCAGGCGCCGGCTGTTAAGATGTAGTGTGAACCTGTGATGGCGCCCTGATTGGTTTGAAGGGCTTCTATGGTTTTTGAGTTGCGGGCGATCGCTTCAACTTCTACCCCTTCGAGGATTTGAACGCCTAACTGTTGGCTAGCGGTTTGTAAGGCTTTGACTAAATAACGACGGTTATCGACTTGAGCATCTTGGGGAAACCACCAACCGCCCACGACTTCTACGCCTAAACCGGGTTGATGTTTGTGAATGGCTTGTTGATCGAGCCAAATTGCCGGAGAATTAGGAGGTTGATAGAGTTCTGTGTGATCGGGAATTTCGTAAACGGGAGCGAGAATTCCACAGTGCCAGTAACCTGTATCTAGACCTGTGATTTCTTCGAGTTTGCTTATCCACTCCCGGTACAAGGCGCGACTGCGTAAGCCTAACTCTAACATTGGCCCTGGTGGAATGACTTCGGCTTGGGGTGCTAACATTCCTGCGGCGACATGACCTGCTGCTTCCTGGAAGTTGCGACTGAGGACTGTGACATGGGCGCCTCGCAGTTTGAGTTCGACTGCTAGGGACAACCCGATTAATCCACCGCCAATAATAATGATGTCATCAGAAGCATTCATTGTGATTCCGAGTTCGGCTATTCTATTTACTAGAGTACCAAATTAATGACGATTTTGTTCAAAAAAATGAGTCATTCTCTAGGATGAAAATTTAACCGCTTGCAAGAATTTTATCTTTATTTTGGGATCGTTTCTAAGCTGACTATTGCTCTGAAGGGGTAGAATCTAATCGGGTTATACTGACTTGATTTTTGAGTTTTAGGAATTGATTGTCTATCGGATCATAGATCCAAGCGTGAATAATGCTATTTCCAAAGGGGAGAACATCGGCTGATAGTTCGACTTGCCATTTGAGGCGGTGTTCAGATGAAGATGGGTTTGAGTTTAAGGGTTGAGAAGTTGATTCTAGGGCGTAGGCGTTTGCGAAAAAAGATTGTTTTTGGGCTTGAGAAAATAGAATAAGATTAGAGTGGTTAGAACTTAGTGATTGCTGAATCCATCCTTCTAGTTTAACAGATTTTGCTGTTGATGAACTTAAAATTTGATCGGAATCTAAAGGAGAGGTTATTTCACCATAATTTTGTTTGGGATAAGAAATGAAAGCGACATTTTGAGCGAATTCTCTAAATTTTAAGCGTTTCAAGTGTTCCGCAGAATCCCAGATGACTTGTACCCAAGAGGCTGAATGGATCTGAAGTAAGCAACTTTGAGGATTCGTTTTCAAAAAAGCTGATTGTTCTAAATAGTTAATCAGATGAAAACAAGTTTTTCCCCCTTGGATCAAGGGTAAATGAGATTGAAGATAAAAAGCAAAATTAGCGGATAAAACTAAATTTAAACCGATCAATATTCCTGTTAAAAACCCAAAAATAAATAATTTATTATCACGGGAAATAATTATAGAGTGATTTGAATTATGTAAAAATATTCGTTGACTGAGTTGAATAATAGCAATGGGAAGTAAAATCGTATGAGTCGTATATCGAGAGGCTAAAATGGCATAATCAGGCCCTAACCCGGAGCGACCGACAGCGATTAAAAGACTACACAATAAGGAAAATAAACTGATAGAAATCCAAGGGGATAAGTTTGGGTTTAAATCAAGTTTATGGTCAGAGGTAATAGCTGAATAGATTAAGCTTAAAAAAATTAATATTATGATTCCTCCCAGTAACCAATTCCACTCATTGGAATCGAGAAAAGGGACAGCAATGAGATTGAGAAAGAAATGAATGGTTGCGAAAAGTTTGTTGTCAGAGACAGTCGGAACAGTATCGGTTTCTTGTCGATAATTAATGGAGTAGATGAGACTAGAAAAGATAAATAGAAAGATCCAAACTAACAATCTGTGTTTTTTCTGTTTGTAGCTTCCTTCTACCGTCCAAACAGTCGGAATTATCCCTAACCAAGATAAGAGTCCTTGGGCTGATGAAAAGCTAGCAATACCGCATAAAAAAGCTGCAATTGTTAATCGGGTTTGAGGTTTAAAGGATTGAGTTGATAAGACTAGACAGGAGAGAATCACACAAAGATTAATTAAGAAAATCGCAATTTGAAATCCCCAAAGCCAGTTTTCATGTTGAACCCAAGAAAAGAGTAAAATGCAGCTTGATAAATTCGCTAAATGGAGGCTATTTTGAGTAGATTGAGCAGTTTTTTTAGCCAGAAAATACAAGGCCAAAAAGGTTGATATTGCTAAAATTATGTTAAAATAAAGTTCCCATGTAATATTCCAGTTGGAAGAAAAAGATAAGCAAATAAAAATCAGTTTAGGGAAAAATAGGCGATGACTGTTGTGTTGAGCGAATAAATTTTTTAGGGTGAGATCACCTGTGGAAAATTTCTCAAACCAATAGGGAAGTATCCATTGATCGAATCGGGGGACATTGACACTAAAGAAGCTGACAAATCCACAAACTCCCAAAATAGGAATAAGATATAAACTCAATAAAGTTAAGGAACGACGCGAGAAGATAGCGGGCTTTTTTTGAGTCATCGCCAGGAACAATGGGTGAACAGAGTCAGGATAAAAGACGCAAATCTAGATACTGTTTTTCTCAAGTTGAGAGATAATAGAATTGAGTCAAGACTGGGGATTAATCAACAAAAGGAGTTTTTAGGTGAAAGGTTTAATACAACTAATGATGATTATAGCCTGTGGAAGTTGGATAGTCGTTGAGGAGAATTTAGCGATCGCCAAACCCACTTATAAAAGTGATTTCAGCATTGTACAAAATCTCGACAATACAGCCGAATTAAGTGTATCTCAAGAAGGAACGGGTGTCTATTCTTTAAACAATCGTTTTCGCGGCACAATAACTTCTGTTTCTGTTAAAGTCAATGAAAATGGAGAAACAGAACTTATTTTTCGTAATAATGATCAACAATTAGCCCGTTTTAAAGGTCAATTGATCCGCAGAGATCCCTACGGTATTAGAGTTAATCTAACAGAGTCAGATATCTTAGATGCGAGTGGAGTAGCCAACATTCAATATAGTTCAGATAAATCATTGATTTATTCAATTTTTGTTGCTGGAACAGTAGAAAATCAGATTTTTTCGATTAATTTTAGCCGATAATCTCTGATTGAGATATCAATTTTTTAAGGATTGAAGTCTACTGAATATAAATCTGTATTTCTCCAGCTAATTTTACAAATTGTCTGTCTTTCGGATCGTAAACCCAAGCTTTAATGATATTGTCTCCCGATGTTAAATTTTCGCTAGAAAATGTGAGATCCCATCGAGAATTTTTGTAGGTTTCAGAGTTGAGAAATTGAACGACATCTGGACTGCCTAAGTTAATATAAGCATTAGCAAAAAAAGATTGATTATCGTTTGTTGATAGAAAGACAAGTTTAGGTTGTTTAGGTTGATTAGGGAGAACAGCCCAGCCATCTATTCTAACGCTTCCACCTATCGGTATAGTCAGAGTTTTTTCTGTTGTCCAAGGAGAACTAATAAAACCATGAACTTGACTAGGTTCTTCGACAAAGGGAATATCTTCTGCAAAGTTTCTGAAGTTAATTTTTTTGAGACGTTCAACTTGTTGTGAGAGTCCAACTGTTGTCGGAACCATTGAAACAAAACAGTTTGCGGGAGAGTTTTCAAAGAATTGTGAGTTTTCCAAGTCTAGATAATTAATTAAATATAAGCAGGTATGAGAAATGTTACTCGGTTGATAAAATTGGGTTTTTGCTGTGGTTAAACTTTGAGATGAACGCATCCAAATAAAACTGGTAATCAGCCCCAATGAAAAGCTAAAAGCTAAAATTTTATTAAGCAAAGTCGGTGAAGTTGAGTTTTGTTCTTTTAAAGATAAATGTAAATTGAATAAATGCAGAATAGCAATGAGTAATAAAATCGAATGGGTTGTATATCTCGACGTTGTTAACCCATAGTCTGCACCTAAATCTGCTCGGCCAATTGTCATCAATATACTGCACAAAATAGAAAATAAACCGATAGATAACCAAGGAGCGGACTCGGAGAAAAAAACGACTCTAAAAGGATTGAAAATAGATGGACGTTGTACCCAAAAACGCAAGATAAGAAATACAAAACAGGAGATGATAATCAATCCAAAAATCAGAGAAACTGCTGAATTTTTCGTTAAAGGTGCGGCTACAACATTTAAAAAAAAGTGAGTGTAAACTCTTAATTTATGCCAAATAGAATCATAATTGACGGTTTCATAATATTCAGTTATCGGTACTGAACTATATTGAATTGAATAAGCAAAACTAGAAACACCAAACAACATCAACCAGAAAATAAATCGTTTAATTCTTTGACCTGGAGAAGTTGCTGATACTGTTAGAATAGAGGGAATTAATGCTAACCATGAAACTAAACCTTGTGCTGAAGAAAAACTAGCAATTATACAAAGAATTCCAGCAAGCTTTAGCTTAGTCTGGGGGTTGAAAGGCGGATAAGCTAAAATAAAGCTAGCGAGAATAACGCAGAAATTGATTAAATATAGAGCGATTTGAAACCCCCATAACCAGTTCGTATATTGAACCCAAGAGAACATTAACAAACAGGTGATCAAATTAAGGGTATGAAATAAAAATATACTTGTGGTTTGAGTTGTTAATTCTGCAAGCTTGTATAAAATAAAAAATGAAAGCGTAGCTAAACAAAAACTCCAGTACAACTCATATATAATATTCCAGTTTGATAAAAAAGCTGTTGCAGCAAAGATTAGCTTGGGAAAAATCATGCGATGATTATTATTTAGCTCCCAAAGTTCGCCAAACACGGAGGGTAAATTAACCTCAGCGATCGCCTCAAATAAATCAACTAAAGCCCATTGATCAGCCCAAATGGGTACATCGACTCCCAATATTTTAATAAAGCCAAAAGTAGCCAAAATCGGCAATAAATATAAAAACCAGAGAAATCCGTAAAAAATAGAAGGATTTTTCTCTTTTTCAAGCTGAGTTTCTAGCAACTTCATTTAAGATTTGATTCTTGATCTTTTTAAAGTTAGAATGATATACTATGCCTGTTGAACTGTCAAGACTCGAACAACACCAAATCCTCAAAAATTTGCTTGTTATTGAAATAATGATCAATCAGCTTTTCACAAATACGGCTTCTGCACTGTGTTACTCTATCATCCAACACTGTTGTCAATCAAGTATCTCTCCCCTGAATTTTCCCCATAATGATGTGGTTCGCTTTGTTTTGCAACAACATAGTCGAATGCCTGACTATCTGCGATTTCCTATTATATTTCTAACACTTTTTTTTAACTTTTGGGGTATTATTATCATGGGTTCTCCCTTTCATCGTCAACCTCACACCTTACGTTTACAACAAATTTCAGCCTGGAAAAATGCACCCTTTAGCTTTAGTCGAGATTTAATGCGTTTTTATGAAAGCTTGGTTGTATTATGCTGGCAATCCTATCAAATTAATACTCTAGAGTAGAGAATAAGGAAAAAATAAATCAATGTCTAAATCCACACCAAACAACAGAATAATTCATCTAAAATCCCCTCTAACTTGTGAAATTGCAGTCATCGGTTCAGGACCAGGAGGGGCAATTACTGCTTGTTTATTAGCGGAAGCAGGGCGAGATGTTTTATTAATAGAAGAAGGTTCCTATTTACCCTTGAAATCTTGTCCGCCTTTTTCCCAAACAGAACTCGAACAAAAGTACCGAAACGGGGGTTTAACCGCAGCTTTTGGCAAGCCGAAAATTCAATATGTAGAAGGGCGATGTGTGGGAGGTGGAAGCGAAATTAATAGCGGACTTTATCACCGAACACCACCGGAAATATTAGAAGAATGGCAAAGAGAATTTGCAGTTGAAGCCCTAACAGAAGCCGATTTAATCCCTCATTTTGAAGCCTGTGAACAAGCTGTTACCGTCTGTAAATTGCCAGGAAAACCACCGCTTGCTTCTCTTAAACTTCATCAGGGAGCAGTCAGTTTGGGTTGGCAATCTTTAGAAATTCCTCGCTGGTTTCGGTATCAAGAACAAACTGATCTTTCTGCAACGCCAAAAGGTACAAGACAGTCAATGACTGAAACCTTCATTCCTAGAGCGTTAAATGCAGGCTGTCAACTGTTAACGAATACTCGAATTAACCTGATTCGTCAGCCGGGAAAATACTGGCTATTGAAAGGAGATTATTTTCTTAATGATCAACAAAAAGAAGCTGTAGAAATTCAAGCAGAAACTCTATTTATTTGTTGTGGAGCCATTCAAACTCCTGATTTATTAAGACGCAGTGGAATCACCCATAATATTGGGAATAATCTACAAATGCACCCGACTGTTAAAGTGATTGCTCAATTTAATGAAATTGTCAATTCAAAAGACATGGGAGTTCCGGTTCATCAAGTCAAAGAATTTGCGCCTAAATTGAGTTTTGGCTGTTCCATTAGTTCGCCACCCTATCTCGCTGTGGGGATGACAGATCACCCGCAATATAGACAGGAAGTAGAGCAAAATTGGCAACAAATGGCAATTTATTACGCCATGATAACAGGTTCAGGAAGAGGTTCTGTTCGCAATATTCCCGGATTTCGTGATCCACTGGTTCGCTATCGCCTGACTCAACAGGATTTAAAAGACTTATCAGAAGGATTGCAAAAATTATCTCAACTTTTGTTTGAAGCGGGAGCCAAAATATTGTATCCTAGTATTTCAAATTTCCCTCGATTAACTCAACCTGATGATCTCAAACAAATTCCCGAAATCTTACCCAAATCTCAAACGAATCTAATGACTGTTCATGTCATGTCATCCTGCCCAATGGGAGAAAATCTAGAAAAATGTGCAGCAAATTCTTTCGGAAAAGTGCATGGTTTTAATAACTTATATATTTCTGATGCCAGTCTACTTTGCACCGCCCCCGGTGTAAATCCTCAAGGTTCAATTATGGCGATCGCACGTCGAAATACTCTAAAATTTTTAGGAAAAGTTTAAAAGCAATCATGGAATTATCAACTCATATAGTGTTAGTAACCGGAGCGTTAGGTTGGTTGGGAACCAGTTTAGTTAAAGCCCTAGCCCAAGGATTAACAGATTGTCAACGTTTCAGTCAACCGCAACAAAATCTAAAAATTCGCTGTTTAATATTACCCAATCAAGATGCAACAATTTTGCAAAAAATATCAGAAAAAATCGAAGTAATAACAGGAGATTTACAAAATCCTCAAGATTGCGATCGCTTTTGTGAAGGTGCCAAAAATGCCATTTTATTTCACACCGCAGGAATTATTCATCCTCAAAAAATCAACGAATTTTATCAAATTAATGTAGAAGGAACCAAAAATTTACTGAATTCCGCCATTCAAGCCGGGATTAAACGAGCGGTTATTGTTTCCTCTAATTCGCCCTGTGGTTGTAATCCTCATCCTGATCATTTATTTGATGAAAAATCGCCCTACAACCCCTATATGAACTATGGGCGTTCTAAAATGTTAATGGAATTAGCCATAAAAGAATATTATCAAGCGGGAAAAATAGAAACGGTTGTTGTTCGTCCACCCTGGTTTTATGGCCCTAACCAACCGCCCAGACAAACCCTATTTTTTCAGATGATTCGAGAGGGAAAAGGGCCGATTGTTGGAGATGGAAATAACCTGCGATCAATGGCTTACGTTGATAACTTGTGTCAGGGTTTACTATTAGCAGCTATCACCGAAAAAGCCAACGGAGAAACCTACTGGATCGCCGATGAACGTCCTTACACGATGAATGAAATTATCAATACGGTTGAAAAATTGTTAGAGTCTGAATTTAATCAAACGTGCAAACATAAGCGGTTAAAACTTCCAGGAATTGCCAGTGAAGTTGCTCTGGGTGTTGATAGTTTTATCCAATCTTTAGGACTCTATCAGCAGAAAATACACGTTTTATCTGAGATGAATAAAACCATCGCTTGTTCCATTGCAAAAGCGAGACGAGAATTGAATTATGATCCGAAAATTTCCTTAGAAGAAGGAATGCGACGCAGTTTAAAATGGGTGTTTGAAAATTATGGAGGAATAGATGGATAATGACTGCTCATATTGTGATAACAGAAGGCTTAGTTTCCGAGGATAATACACCAGAAAAAACCCATTTTTTATCGGATTATTTTGAAGCGGTTCTTCAGCGAATTATTCAAGATGTTCCGTCAACTGAACCTGTATTTATCTCACCCGGAAACGCTTTTGGTTGTGCATTTTCCGAGGAAGAATATGCAGCTCAATATATTCATAATAAGCGACCAGAACTTAACGTAAAATACCCGATAAAAGTTCGTGATCGTCCCTATCTTGATACCTTTGATAACGCTAGACTTCTGCGAAAATGGCTAGAACAGGAAAAATTATGGCCACTAGAAGAGGTAATTTTATATTGCAACGCTCCTCATCATTTAAGAAGTAAAGCCATGTTTGAATTGTGTGAATTTAAAGTCAAACAAGTCATCAAATGTCGCCCCCAAAAGGTACAGCGAAAAATGGTTTCCCGTCTCTGGTTTTATAACTATCCCGTTGTTCAAACGATTTATGAGATCATCGCATTGTGTTATGATTTCAGTCGATGGCTTGTATGGAAAGTGAACCGTCTAAGATTACATCAAAATAACTTGAAATGAATCAAGTTTCTGTTCATTGTGTGAGTGACCTTTGAAATCCTTTACAAATTAACAGGATTCATGTATCGTTTTTGCAGATCAATGGTGTGAGGAGTGAACAAAAGTCAATGAAACATCTCGTTACAGGCGGCTCAGGATTTTTAGGGAATTTAATTGCTCGACGCTTATATGAACGGGGAGAAGACGTCAGCATCCTCGATATTTGGGAAGATCCAACCCGCCCCAAAGATATCAAATTTATTGACTGTGATATCTGTAATCGCCAAGGTGTCGCTGCGGCGATGAAAGGGGTTGATATTGTTCATCATAACGTCGCGTTAGTTCCCCTAACAAAATCCGGTCAAAAGTTTTGGGAAGTGAACGTAGAAGGCAGTAAAATCGCCGCAGAAGAAGCCGTAAAAGCCGACGTTCAGAGCTTTATTCACATGAGTTCTAGTGCTTTATTTGGGGATGCAAAATGTCCAATTAATAACGACACCCCGACTAAAGCGGTGGAAATTTATGGTCGAGCTAAACTAGCAGGAGAAATTGCTGTTCGAGAGGTTTGTGAACAAGGAAATTTACCTTTAATTGTCATTCGTCCCCGGACTATTTTAGGAGAAGGAAGACTCGGCATTTTTCAGATTTTATTTGAGTGGATTCAAGAAGGACGAAATGTGTATGTGATAGGCGATGGTAATATTAAATTTCAATTTGTTCACGCCTTAGATTTAATGGATGCTTATTTATTAGCCCTTGATTTAGGTAAACCCGGAATTTATAATGTCGGAACCGATCGCTTTGGAACCCTACGAGAAGGTTTAGAACATTTAATTAGTTACGCGGGAACTAAATCTCAAGTTAAAAGTCTACCAACAGGATTAACCATTAACACCTTAAGACTTTTAGATTTAGTCGGTTTGAGTCCCCTTGCACCTTGGCATTACTTAACCTATCATAAAGAGTTTTATTTTGATGTTAATCCTTTGTTACAACTCGGCTGGAAACCCAAATATTCTAATGATGAAATGTTCCAGGAAAGTTATGATTGGTTTCAGAAAAATTATGATAAATTACTGGCAGAAAAAGCTGGTTCTGCTCACCGACGTCCTGTTAAAGAAAAGCTACTTTGGGTTCTCAAAAAGTTTTCTTAAATACCATAAGCGATGTTTAAATTGTTCAATAAATATTCCTTCGATTTGAGTCTCCTAACTAGCTTCATCATTCTGAGTGTCTTCATCTACAGTCAAACGTTGAATACATTTTTCTTGTCTGATGACTTTGATCGAATTTATAATATTCAGCAAAACGGCATCTTTGGAGTTTGGACAACTTCACCCGAAATCTTTTTTAGACCGATTATTTCGATTACATTATTCATTGATTATGTAATTTGGCATTTAAACCCCTTGGGTTATCATTTAACGAATGTTATCTTTCATGCAGCTTGTTCTTTTCTCGTCTATATTCTGTCAATTTTACTGTTAAATAAAACTCAGCTTCCTCAGAAAAAAATTAGACTTATTTCTGTAATTGCTGGTTTCATTTTTTTAGTCTTACATAGTCATGTCGAGGCGGTTTCTTGGATTTCAGCCCGTGCCGATATCGTTGTTACTTTTTTTGTTTTAGCTGCTTTTTGTTTTTATCTACTCTATAAACAATCTTACAAACTTTTTCATCTCAGCATTTCATACCTTCTGTTTTTAGGAGGACTGTTTTCTAAAGAGTCAGCTTTAATTTTTCCCGGTTATATTTTTCTTTATGAACTTTACCAATTTTTCACTTCTCAAACTAAACTCAAATCAGTTTACCAAGTTTTCTATCTTCCCATTATCTATAGTACCGCTTGGCTGATTTATTTTCCTCTCAGATACTTAGGTCTTGGTAAATTATTAGGTGGATATGGTGGCGATGTTCATCTTGATTTTAACAGGTTTGTCATTTTTCAGGGATTTTATTCTAGTTTAAGAGTGATTATTCCTCCCCTCCCTCTCTCTCGTCCACTACTCTGGCAAATTTTATTTATTCTTTTCCTGACGGCAATCATACTATTTATTAAACAATCCTACAAACAAGGTTTTTTAGAGAAAAATATCGCCAGCTTCACTCTTTTTTTATTGAGTTTATTTTTATTGTCTCTACTTCCTTTTATTAATATTGGTGTCTCGATGCAAGATACACAATCTGAACGATTTTTATACTTTTCTTCTGCTATTTTGTCGATTTTAATAGCTGTAGTAATAGGGTTTTTGTTAATTCAACGTCCGCTTATTTTAATGATACTGATCACTTGTTTTTCCATTTTATCTCTCAATCAGACTTACCTTTCTAACCAAAACTGGAAAATTGCTAGTCAAGTCTCTCAACAAACGATTGAAAGTCTAAAATCTTTAAAAGAAAACCAGGGAATGTTTATAATGAACTTACCTGATAATTTGAAAAGTGCCTATATTTATCGAAATGGTTTCTATCCGGCTATTCAACTATTTTGTCCTTTCGTAAAAGTAGATTGGTTGATCATTGCATCATTCCAAAATCTTTTTAATTCTACAGATGAAGTAGAAGTAAGCAGTATCACTTCCCATGAATATCGGGTGACAATCCTCAACCCTGATAGTTATTTTATCAACGTTCCAGCACTGTTAGAAAAAAAACTAGAAGCAGATGGATTTGAACTCTCCAGTATAGACTTTGAGACTTACCGTTCTTATACGATAAAAATCAAGGATACCATTCGTTTACATCGAATATTTTACTACACAAACCAAAAATTAAAAAGAGTGCTAACTTAATGAAAAACGAGGCAATTAGATGAACTTAAATATCAGTGGTTGGGGTTTTGTTTTAATCGCCGCGATTAACAACTCTATCGGTAGTTTACTCTTAAAAAAATCCCGTTTAGTTGCAACAGATCCCAGTTTGATCGGTTTACTGCTTTCTCCCTGGTTTATCGCTGGATTGTGTGTTTATGGAATTAACGTGATTTTATTCGCCAAAGCCTTAGAAAAATTACCTGTTTCCGTCGCCTATCCCGTTTTTGCTGCAATTGGGTTTAGCTTAATTGCTTTAGGGGGGGGTTGGTTCTTCGGGGAACAACTGGAGATTAATCAATGGATAGGCTTAGGAATGATCCTCGCAGGGATTATAATCATGTCACGTTAAGAAATGCCGGGATTTTGATTGTCCCTTAACGGAATTATAGTGGTGTGCGTGAGGACTAAAAAATGAAAGAGACTTACAAAGAAAAAATTTCTTTATCCCCAAACTCTAACGACATCTCAGATTTTGATTCTTCGGTGGAGAGTCGTTGGAGTCTAGAGATTATTAAATTAATGCGTCCCCATCAATGGACGAAAAACTTTTTCTGTCTAGCGGGTGTTATTTTTGGGGAACGATTATTAGAACCCCAGTCTATTGCTTTAAGTAGTTTAACGGTTATTCTATTTTCAGCAATGGCTTCGGCAGTTTATATCTTTAATGATATTCAAGATGTGGAATGCGATCGCCGCCATCCCAAAAAACGATTTCGTCCAATTGCTAGCGGGAAAATAAACATTAAAACCGCTCTTTTTCTCGGGCTATTTTTAGCAACATTTTCTTTAGTAGGTGCCTTCCATTTAGGATTAGCAACTTTAACCTGTATGTTGCTGTATGCAGTGAATAATATCTTCTATTCTCTCCATCTCAAAAATGTCCCTTTATTTGATGTAAGCTGCATCGCCTTTGGTTTTGTTTTGCGACTGTTAGCGGGAATTTATGCGTTAGGAGATATTCCCACCGCTTGGATTACCCTTTGTACCTTTTTTCTGACTCTATTTTTAGGATTTGCCAAACGCCGATCCGAACTTTTATCCCTTCTCAATCAGACCCTAAATTCTGAGTTACAATCGGATTCAGAACCACAATTAGAACCTCATCAAACTCCCCTGATTAATCGACATTATCTCAAGCTTTTTTATCAACGGGGCAAAGCCAATAAACAACGTCCAGTATTAGCACAATATACCCTGCCTTTTTTAGATTCTTTACTCAATAGCACAGCGACTATGACCATTATGTGCTATGCTTTATTTACCATCGCATCTGATAAAAATCCCTCGCTGGTGATCACAGTGCCGATTGTTTATTATGCCGTGATGCACTATAAATGGATGGTAACAGTTCTGGCAATTGGAGAAGAACCCGATCAGATTGTGCTGCAAGATCAAGCCATTAAAATCAGCTTGCTGGTTTGGTTAGTTGCTTATCTGGCGATTGTATATTTTGACATTCATTTATTTGTCTGAACCGAAAGATCTGATCGCAACAGCTTAACGTTTGATCCCTGTCTCAACAAAGCAGAGATTAAAAAATCTGCATCATCTCTGACAACCCCTCAAAAAAAATGGGTGAATAATAAAAGTCTCACTTGTTTAGGAGAAAAGAAGCTCATGGGTCGCGCTACGAAAGCTGTATTAGCCTATTCCGGTGGAGTCGATACCTCCGTTTGTATCCCCTATTTAAAAAATGAGTTTGGGGTAGAAGGAGTGATCACACTCGCCGCCGACTTAGGACAGGGAGATGAACTCGAACCGATTAAGCAAAAAGCGCTTGATTCGGGTGCCGAGGAGTCTCTCGTGATTGATGTGCGGGAGAGATTTGTTAACGAATTCGCCTTTCCCGCCATTCAAGCCAATGCCTTTTATGAAAATCGTTATCCCCTCTCAACCGCTCTGGCTCGCCCTCTGATTGCTCAAATTTTAGTCGAAGCCGCCGAAAAATACGGAGCCGATGCGATCGCTCACGGTTGTACGGGAAAAGGAAACGATCAGGTGCGGTTTGATGTTTCCATCATGGCGCTCAACCCCAAACTGAAAATCCTCGCTCCCGCTAGAGAATGGGGAATGAGTCGGGAAGAAACCATTGCTTATGGCGAAAAATACGGAATTCAGTCTCCGGTGAAAAAGTCCTCTCCCTATAGCTTAGACCGCAATTTATTAGGGATGGCAATTGAAGCAGGTCCCCTCGAAGATCCCTGGGTTGAACCCCCGAATGATGTCTTCCGTCTCACCAAAGCGATTGAAGATACTCCCAACGAACCCGAATATGTAGAAATAGGCTTTGAGAAAGGGATTCCCGTGAGTTTAAACGGAGAATTTCTCGATGGAGTGGCGTTGATTACCAAGCTTAACCAAATGTCAGGTAATCATGGCATTGGGCGCATCGACATGATAGAAAACCGTTTAGTCGGGATTAAGTCTCGCGAGATTTATGAATGTCCGGCGATGACGGTGTTAATTCATGCTCATCGGGATCTCGAAAGTCTAACCTTGACTTCTGATGTGACGCGCTACAAGCGGGGAATTGAAGAAACCTACAGCCAACTGGTTTATAACGGCTTGTGGTTTAGTCCGTTGAAAGGAGCGCTCGATGCGTTTGTTCAGCAGACGCAAGAACGGGTGACAGGCGTAGTCCGGGTCAAACTGTTTAAAGGCAATGCGATCATGGCTGGGCGTCAATCCGCTAACTCTCTCTATAGCATGGATTTGGCAACCTATGGCGCTGAAGATGCCTTCGATCACAAAGCGGCTGAAGGGTTTATCTACGTTTGGGGATTACCGACACGAGTTTGGTCAGAGAAGCTGAGACAGTAAATGTATTTGTAGGGGCGGGGATTTACAGTGATCAGTTATGCAGTGACCAGTGATCAGTTGTCAGTTTGTTTTCACTGTGTACTGGTCACTGTTCACTAATTACTGGTAACTGTTTTTAGAGGGAAAGCAACAAGGGCCGGAAGCCATGTTTAACGGAAACTTTACCAATCAAATCCATTTTGTCAACGGTAATTTGATTGCGTCCCCAAGAAAAATTGGTGTAAATTTTTTCAAATTCCAACAACATCGATTCGGCAAAACAGGCAAACAGTTGACGGGCGGGGACTTGCATATTGACAATTTTCATAATTTTCCAGTCAATATCAAGGGAATGTTCAACAATACCGCCTTCTAAAATGTGAATGCCGGGATGTTGAATTTTGGTTGCCATATTCTTGGGATAACCGCCATCGATCAGCAAACAAGGTTGCTGCAAGGTGTTGGGATCGATTTCTATACCTTTTGCCATACTCGCCACCCAAACCACAACATCAGCCAGGGGAAGCGCTTCTTCTAGCCCTAAGATTTTACCCCGTCCGAGTTCTCCTTGCAGGTTTTGTAGACGTTCGCGATCGCGAGCAATTAGTAACAATTCTCCCACCTGAGTCCGTTGGTTGAGCCAACGACAAACTGCACTCCCAATGTCCCCTGTAGCCCCACAAACGGCGACTGTCGCATTCGATAAGTCTATGCCCAACTTCGGCGCCATCTGTTCAACTTGACGACAGATAATATAGGCGGTGTGGGTGTTTCCAGTGGTAAAGCGTTCAAACTCTAGCTTGATGTTGCGGACTTGCCGGATTTTATCCAAATTAAAATTTTCAAAAATAATGGAGGAGAATCCGCCCAAGGCAGTTATATTAATGCCATGTTTTTGAGCATGAGCCATCGCGTTAATGATCTTGCGTGTCGCGGCTTTAATACGACGACTGGCTAACATTTCGGGCAGAAAACAGGATTCGACATAGCGGCCTTCAATCACTTGGCCTGTAACGCTTGTCACCTTAATTTCATCCACAATTTGGGGCGGCGCACTGCACCAAAAATCCAACCCTTGATCGGCGTATTCTGGATAGCCCAAGTCTTTTGCAACCAACTGGGCGTGTTCCAAACTTGTCAGATGACCAATTAAACCAAACATAGTCCGTCACTACACTTTAGATAGATTTTAGATTTTAACTTGACCTGGGGCTGGATGTCGGTGAGGGTGCGATCGCTTGACCTCTGACCAACCAGAGTCGAGGATGATGAGATAGTGGATCATTGAGTCTGAAAACCTCCGAGTTCCTCGTCTCTGGCCGTTTTTAGAGTCCCATTGATTTGAGGATTTAGACGCCTTTGAGACCGTAGGCAGACATCCGCATGATGTCTCGGGTTGTGAACCCAATATTGCTCAGGGCTTCGCCGTAAGCAATCATAAAGTCCTCAACGAGAGCATCTTTTTCCATGCCCAAAATCTCTGCATCATTTTCAACTTCGTTGAGCATTTTCCAGACTAAAGGTAAGTTCTGGGCGTTAGCTTCTTCGAGTTCAGCTTTAGACTCCTCAAAATGAGCTTTGAGCCATTCCTCACCAAAGTTGAGGTGCATATACTCGTCTTTGACGACTCCTTCGGTGATTTTGCGAGCAAAGGGGTCAGCAACCGGGATATAGATGTTGTAAGCTGCGATCGCAAAGCTTTCGATAATCAAAGATTGAATCAGCAAACAAGTAACAACCTTTCCATCGGCGGCTGCGGCTTGGAAATTCTGATGCAATGGGCTAAAGAACTGACGGGCAAACTCCATATCGGGAGTCACGTCCAGATTGCGACCACAGGCTTGGAATCCCTTCATGTGACGGTTTTCCATCTTCGAGAGACGCACTAACTCGTCTTTTTCATCCGGTAACATTTCACCCAGCTTGATGTAGTTATCGTGGGCTTCTTGCTCTCCCTCGATCACAATCGCATTAATTCGGCTGTAGGCATCTTTGTAAGTATTGGTATTAAAGTCGATTTCTGCAATGGCTTCAAGCTGTGGCATAGATTTACTAGCTCCTCATTATCAATGAGTTCAATCAGTTTATTTTGACCTGTTTTAGCTCCTGATCAGCCAGAAGACTGATTTCAGGAGTTCGTTTATTTTGACAGAAGCTGAGATATTGACGATATCGAGTTCGCCCAGAATTGGGGACGTTCTCAGATTGTGTTTGATCTCAACCGCTTAGTGTAACGCTTCGGATCGCGTTTTTCTGGTGTCCAGTTCTTCAACTTCTCTAGAAATGATTTGGCGCTAACGCCTGAGCCTTGTTGATTTGATCGCCATCTTGGGAGAGGATTAAAACAACACTCGACGTTTATTGACCTGGCATCACTCCCGCTTAGGAGGAAATACTGAACCTATAGTTACTTTACCTATTTAAGCGAAGATTTGGCTAATTTTATCCTCATCTCAAGAGGGTAGGGTGCGTTGATCGAGCAAAATTGCAGCTTTTATAAGTTTCGCTTAATTCTTTCGCCTACACACCTCACACAAGACTTATGGGAAAATTGATGCAATCCTCAAAATTTCTCCTGTGGCTGAGTTTAGCGTTGTTGTCGCTGGGGGCGGTGCTGGTACTTCTCCCCTTGGTGATTGTTGTACTGACTTCGTTATCTGGGGTGGGTTCGGCTGAAAACCCTGGCAAATTTACGCTGGCTTTTTATCGAGAAGCTTGGCAACGGGGTAACTTTTTGTTAGCTTTTGCTAATTCTACTTTAGTTGCGCTTGCGGTTACAGGATTTCAGATGATCACTTCGGCTTTAGCGGGTTATGCCCTGGCTCGTTTAAGGTTTCGTGGACGACAGGCAGTTTTATTGATTGTTTTAACAACTCTAATTATACCCTTTCAGTTGTTGGTTATTCCAATTTTTATGGTTCTCAAGTGGGGAGATCTGATCAATACCTACTGGGCTTTAATTTTACCGACGGCTGTCAATGGGTTTGGAATTTTTCTGCTTCGTCAATATTTCCTAACCATTCCTGTAGAATTGGAGGAAGCTGCTGCTCTCGATGGGGCGAATCGTTGGCAGATTTTGTGGCAGGTGATTCTTCCCTGTGCTAAACCTGCATTGGTGACGCTGTTTTTGTTTACCTTTATTGGCGAGTGGAATGATTTGTTTAAGCCTTTGGTTTTTACTACTCGACCTGAACTGAAAACCGTCCAGTTAGCTTTAGCTGAGTTTCAAGAACAGTTTACCAGTAGTTGGTCTTTAATGATGGCGGCGGTTGTGATTTCGACTGTGCCTGTTGTGGTGTTATTTCTCCTCGGTCAGCGTCAGTTTATTCGGGGTATTGCGGCTACGGGAATTAAAAACTAACGTTTAAATTGAATAAAAAAATAATGCCACCTTTCGAGCAGCAATTCTGACAAACTTTTGACAACTGACTGCGTTTGTCTCTCCAGTTTTAACTGATGTAAGACTTTTTCCGCCAAGATTTACCCAGATTGATCACCGTAGCGGTTACAATCTCAATCAGCTTTAATAAGCTGCTTGAATGAGCGATTGTCCAAATATTAACCGCTAAACACAAGCTCCCTAAAGCCAGTAAAATGTAGGTGGGCATCATTACCACCCCAATACTAAACCAACTGTAAACGTGCAGTAGCATCAGCACAGCATAAAAGCTTGCAAATCCTATCATTAACCGCACTTTAACCGCAGAGTATCTCATCCCTGTAAAAACCAAGGTTTGCAGAGTTGCCAGCACATTGGCGGGAACTAGAAACGCACAAATGGTCAGACAATTGGCACGGGAAAACTCAGCAATTGCATTAATATCTACTAGCATCTTTGTGTAACTCAGTGAAATCATTAACAGATTAACTTTACAGATGTTTTGGGTTTGATTTCTGACATCTCGTTAACATTTTTGCTTACTTATCTTTATTCAAACCACTCGTCCAAATATTGGTGAACATCATAACCATTCCCCCAACAAAAATCACAATTGCTAGTCCACCAAAAATTACATTTTCCCAATCTATCGTTTCCATAAAGCTCCGATTTAGATCTACACCGATTTACCGTAGCACAAATACTTAGCATCTGTGATCGCTTTCCCGCAGCTACACAGCCAGACTCAGCAGAGGCGAATGTTCTCAAGTTCCAGCACTTCTAGCCAACTCCCGCCCCGAACTATCGATTTGAAGTTTGTAACGTATCTTAATTTGACATCCTCCCCACCCTGCTGACGCTGAGGGTAGGGATTCCCATCATCACTGACAGGGTTTCCTGGTTCGTCGAGCAACCTTGCTTGTCTGAGTTTCCACCTTCAAGTAGCGGGTCATCTCATCCCCAGGCGTTACTTTCCGAGTGCCCCTCGGTAGTTGAGCATTACCTTGTAATGCCTTCATCAAAATGTTGATGGCAGCGTTTGTGTCACGGTCATCTAAATAACCGCATTGCGGACATTTATGTGTGCGCGTGGACAAGGATTTCTTGACCTCGGAACCACAGTTAGAGCAATTTTGAGAAGTGTAATGAGGTGCAACAGCAATCACTGGCACGTCAAACACTTTTCCGAAATACTCCAACCACTGCCTAAACAATGTCCAACTAGCATCAGATATTGACTTGGCTAGATGGTGGTTCTTAACCATATTCCGCACTTTTAGATCTTCAATGGCTACCAAGTCTGCCGACAGGATTTGCGCCCTTGCAGTCTTTACCGCAAAGTCTTTACGCCGCCTTGATATCTTGAGATGCGTTTTACCTAACTGTTTAATGGCTTTGAGGCGATTTTTTGACCCTTTAGTTCTACGAGAAACACGTTTTTGTGCGCGTTTTAAAGACTTCTCGGCTTTCCTCAAGAACCTTGGGTTTTCTATTTTGTTGCCATCGGAGTCAGTGTAGAAATGGTTTAAACCGACATCTATTCCTACCATCCGATTTGTGGGTTTATGTTGTTCATTTCGCTCTTGGTCGATGGAAAACTGAACGTAATATCCATCGGCTCGACGCACGACACGAACGCGCTTAATCTGCTTTTTTTGATAAAAATGCAAATCGCGAGTTCCCCACATTCTAAAAGTTCCAGCCTTAAAGCCATCCCTAAATGTAATGGTTAATCGGTCATCCGATAACACCCATCCATCAACTTTGTACTCGACTGAGCCATGAGTTTGATGTTTCTTAAATTTAGGGAAACCTTTCTTTCCCGAAACCTTTTTCTTGCAATTATCAAAGAATCTGGCAATGGCACTCCATGCCCTTTCTGCACTAGCTTGACAGGCTTGCGCTGAAAGTTTTTTGCACCATTCAAATTGTTCTCTGAGTATTTTGCAATACTTGTTCAAATCATACCTGTTGACCCTTTTGTTATCCATCCAGTACCGAAGGCAACTATTACGAACAAAAAGGGCGGTACGAATCATTTCGTCCAAGATGGCGTACTGCTCAGATGTTCCTCGTAATTTGGCTTCAAATACTAACATGGATGTTTCAACGCTATGTCGGATATCTTAAACATAGGATACAAGGATTGTAAAAAAGCGAGTACATTGAGTACCCGTTTTTTACTGAGGGGAGTCCATGTACCCCCACCCTACTTCACTTCGTTCCGTTGAGCATGGGGTTCTATTGCTCCCCCAAACCCCCACGCTTGGATAGAAGAAGGTAGACTTGACAAAACAGGCAGGAAATGAGTATGTCCGAACAAAAAAAAGCCAATTGGGATGCTGGACGGTTTTTAAAAACCTTGGGTTACTTTGGGGTGGTTCCCTTTATAGGTAGTATAAGCTGGATTCAGCAACTATTCGGTAACAATAAAAACAAACCCCAGGCGAAACCCGAAGTCATCTTAGTTGCAGGTGCGACAGGAGGCGTCGGGAAACGAGTGGTTAAGCGGTTACAGCAACAAGGCGTGAAAGTGCGTGCGTTAGTTAGAGATGCCAAAAGAGCGAAAAAAATCCTCGGAAATACAGTAGAAATTATCGAAGCTGATTTGACTATTCCTGAGACGTTAACCCCTGAAGTAATGAAAGATGTAACGGCAATTATTTGCTGTACCGGAACCAAAGTTCAACCCGTCGAAGGGGATACTCCAACCCGAGAAAAATACTACCAAGGTATTAAATTTTATCTGCCGGAAGTGGTAGATGTTCCCGAAAAGGTAGAATATGAAGGCATGAAGAATTTAATCAATGCTGCGTTTCCCACTCTCAAAAATAGTGGTGAAAAACTCCTGTTTGATTTTAGCAAACCAACGGAAGATTTAAAAGAAACTTGGGGGGCTTTAGATGATATTGTGATGGGAGGCGTGAGTGAAAGTTCGATTCGATTGATTGGCGATGCGGCTTTATTTACGGGGAATGTTTCAACTGCCAATTCGGGTGGGTTTGCTTCGGTGAGAACCCGCAATTTTGAACCCGCAATGAATTTATCGGGTTATCAAGGAATTGAATTGCGAGTCAAAGGAGATGGAAAGCGCTATAAATTCATTCTGCGGAATGATTCTAAATGGGATAGTATTGCTTACTGTTATTCGTTTGATACTGTTTACAATATTACCACAACTCTTCGCATTCCGTTTAATCAATTAATTCCGGTATTTCGGGCAAAAACCCTTAAAGACGGCTCACCCTTTGACCCCAGTACGGTTTATTCTATTCAACTGATGTTGAGTAAGTTTGAATACGATAAACAACTCAATCCTAAATTTTCACCGGGAATTTTTCAATTACAAATTGAGTCGATTAAAGCCTATGGGGGGGAAAAATTCCCTCGGTTTGTTCAGATTAGTTCAGCCGGAGTGACTCGCCCGGGTAAACCGGGATTAAACCTAGAAGAAGAACCGCCTGCCGTCCGTTTAAATGAACAATTGGGGGGGATTTTAACCTGGAAATTGAAAGGAGAAGATGTGATTCGTTCCAGTGGAATTCCTTACACGATTATTCGACCTTGTGCATTAACAGAAGAACCAGGAGGGAAAGCGTTAACATTCGCTCAAGGTGATACAATCAAAGGTCAAGTGAGTCGAGAAGATATCGCTGAACTGTGTATTCAAGCGTTGAATTTCCCGCAAGCTTGTAATGTTACTTTTGAGGTTAAATCCCAACAAAATGGTTACAAAATAGGAGACTGGACAGGTTTATTTTCGAGTATTAAACCTGATTCTAAAAATTAAATCTTGTAGGGGCGGGTTCATTACAGTTATCAGTTTTCAGTTTTCAGTGACCAGTGTTTACAGTTATCAGTTTTCAGTTATCATTTTACCTGACAACAACCTTGACACCTATTGACTGTTAACTGTTAACTGTTAACTGGTTACTGCACGGTACTTGTTCACTGTAAAAACCCGCCCCCTCCCCCACAAGAATTAATGGTTAGTTGGGGCGGGTTTATTAAAGTTGTTTGTTGGAGACATAGATTTTTGCAGAACCTGCCTCTACAATATAAAATATAAAATGAATAATGTTCTTTCAAAAAAGATTAATGAAACTAAAAATTAACCCAAAATTTACCCCTTATTTGTTTTTACTTCCCGCCCTATTAATTTTGGGGTTAACGGTATTTTGGCCAGCGTTGCAAGCGTTTTATCTGAGTTTCTTTAGTTATGATTTATTGCAACCGCCGCAATGGATAGGGTTAAGAAACTTTCAACGGTTGTGGAGTGATGAAGTATTTTGGAAGACGCTACAAAACACCGTAATTTATAGTGTTTTTGTCGTTCCCATTTTAGCAATTTTTCCATTGGGTTTAGCGATTTTAGTGAATCAAAAACTGCGGGGAATTCATTGGTTTAGAACCGCTTATTATGTTCCGGTTGTTATTTCAATGGTTGTAGCAGGACTCGCTTGGAAATGGTTATATTCAGAAACGGGTTTACTCAATCAACTCCTGCAATACAGCTTATCTTTTGTTCTCCCGGATTCAAAATTACCGACCATTCCTTGGTTAACCAGTCCTGATTTAGCCTTATTTAGCGTCATGGCGGTAACAATTTGGAAAGGGTTAGGTTATTATATGGTTATTTATTTAGCGGGCTTACAATCTATTCCCGCCGAATTATATGAAGCGGCGAGTTTAGAGGGGTCTGACGGTTGGCGAAAACATTGGGATATTACACTTCCCTTGATGCGTCCTTATATTGTTTTAGTGGCGGTTATTTCTGCGATTTCAGCTACGAAAGTTTTTGAAGAAGTTTATATTATGACCCAAGGAGGGCCGCGTAATAGTTCAAAAACAATTGTCTATTATCTCTATGAACAAGCGTTTCAAAATTTAGAGATTGGTTATGCTTGTACTATTGGATTGATTTTGTTTTTAATTGTTCTCGGATTGTCAGTTTTACGATTAGCCCTTACTCAATTGACCTCTAGTGATACTCCAACTTTATAACCATTTCCATGAATTGCCATTAACAACAATGTTAGATTTTATGACGCTGTTGTTGCTGATTTTTTGCGGTTTTTCTAGCAGTCTTTTTTCGTTTTATTTATGGGCAAGTTCACCGAGTTATCCCCAAGCTAAATATGCGGAAATATTAACTTCTAATTTTCCACCTCAACGGCATATAAAAGAGACTTATACAGTTATTACTTATAATATTGGTTATCTTTCGGGTTTAACGAATAATCAAGCGGTACAACGTAAAAAAGCGTTATTTGATGAAAATCTAGAGATCGCAATTGCAGCTTTAAAACCCTGGAATGCTGATTTTATTGCGTTGCAAGAAATTGATTTTGCTTCTAAACGTTCCTATGATGTTAATCAAGTTCAAGCGTTAGCAAATGCGTTACAATTTACGATGCAAGCAATAGCAATTAATTGGGATAAGAATTATGTTCCTTTTCCCCTTTTTCCCTTTTCTACACATTTTGGTAAGATGCTATCAGGACAGGCGGTTTTGAGTCGATATCCCATTGAACTTAATGAACGAATTGTGTTAGAACGAGTTGCCAATAAGCCTTTTTATGAAAATGCGTTTTATTTGGATAGACTCGCCCTGGTTTGCCGAATTAAAATAGCCAACCAAATACTTATTTTAATTAACGTTCATTTAGAAGCCTTTGATCAAAAAACTCGTCTCAAACAATCTCAATTTATCTTAGAACTCTTTCTCAGTTTTTCCCAAAAATATCCGGTTTTATTAATTGGTGATTTCAACAGCGAACCCCCTTCAGAAAAAAATTTAGAACCCACTATTAATCTATTTCTCAATACACCCGGAATTGAGTCTGCTTTTCCCCCAGAAACGTTAAATAATCCCAAAAATGCGACTTATCCCTCTGATCAACCCCGTCAAACTATTGATTATATTTTCTACAATTCAAATCGAATTCAAGCAATAGAATGGCAAGTCATAACAGGTATTCTAGCTTCCGATCATTTACCTGTGATGATGAAATTTAGGATAATATCTTAAAATAAAAACCCGGTTTCTTTCAGGTTAGAGGGGCGGGTTTATATAGGTTAAAACTGGGAAATATAAATGGGTTCGGAACCCGCCCCTACAGGTTTCCGCGTTTTTTAAGGGCGGGTTTATATAGGTTGAAACTGTGAAATATAAATGGGTTCGGAACCCGCCCCTACAGGTTTCCGCGTTTTTTAAGGGCGGGTTTATATAGGTTGAAACTGGGAAATATAAATTTTTGACTGAACCCGCCCCTACTGGTTTCCGGGTTTTTTGGTGCAAGTAGAATGCTAAAATTGTAAAAACTCTAAAAAATTTAAAATGATGTCAGCAGAAAACTTAGTCCATTCCCAATCTTCTCAACCCATTCTATTCTACGCTAACCCTTATTGTCCCTACGCCCAACGCAGTTGGATAACTTTACGACAGCTAAATATTCCTTTTTCCTACGAACATATTGAACTGGGAAAAGATAACAAAACCGACTGGTTTCTCGCCCTGAACCCCAATGGTGCTGTTCCCGTTATCAAACAGAATGATATCATTATTTATGAATCTTTGGTGATTAATGAATATCTTTCTGAAGTGTTTGGAAATCCTGAAAACAAGCTGTTACCTGAAAATCCGGTATTAAAAGCAAAAGCCCGAATTTTAATTAGCCGTTGTGATGCCAAATTTGTCAAACTTGCTTATACCTATCTGTCGCACAAACCCACAGACAGCCAAGAAAGCACCGCCAAAGATGAAGAATTACGCAACACTTTAGAAGCTGAATTACGCTTTCTGGATGATATCTTGGCGGAGTCGCAGGGAAGGTATTTTTTAGGTGAAATTCTCAGTTTAGTTGATATTGCTTTTATTCCCTTTTTTGAACGAATGTTGGTGGCACTGGAAACTTGGAAAGGCTTCAATATCAAAAGTTTGAATTTCAACGCTCTCAACCGTTGGTTAGATGCTATGTCAAGCCTCGATAGCTATCAGGGAACCCAAATGGAACCCGAGAAAATTAAAGAAGTTTATTCCCGCTTTTTAGGCTCAGATTATTTTAAAAAAGTGGGTATTGCTAATTGAATCTTAAAGGGGCGAACACTTGGGTTTTCTTAAGTATCTTTTAAGGTTTTAGGCTTCTTTTCGCTGTTGAACTTCTGAATTCAGTTTCAACGGATGAAAAGCATCCTCTTGGGAGAGTAAACGCTGTCCAACTTGTTTGAGAATGGCGATCGCAGGTTGCAGTTCCCGCCCTTTTTCTGTAATAGAATATTCGACGTGAGGCGGAATCTCAGCATAAACCTTGCGTCTAATTATACCATGTTTTTCTAAGGTTCGCAAACGCAATGTTAGGGTTTTTGAGCTAATCCCCGGTAACGCCTCAGCGAGTTCATGGGTACGGCGATCGCCATTTAAAAGTTCTCGCAAAATACCAATCGACCACTTCGTGCCAATCAGTTCTATTGTATACTCAATCGGACAGTTTTGATCAACTCGTTGTTTGGTTTGAGTTGCATGACTATTGCTGCAATATTTGTTAATGTTCATTTGCAAAAATTAGTAACTTTTATTAAACCTATCAATTCCCCGGATTTACCTTTTTTAATAATAGCCTAGACTGCCGCATTGACGCTATTTCTTTACGTTTGGTAACTAAGGGTCAATTATGTATCTATATTGTAAATGGTATCAAACGTAATACTCTATGAGTAGAGGAGAATAAAAGATCAAAACCAAATACAAGAGAGTTAAATCGAGTGAGGTTTGCTAGGGATCAAAAAATTCTCTAGGTTTCTCAAGTATCTAGATGATTGAGAATGTCATTGGATCAAGTCTACATTCTCAACCCAAAACCACTCAAAATCAAAACATAAATTCAACTTACACCAGACTATTTCTAAAGTTTGGAGGGCTTTAATATGGTTGCGACAACAGCATTTACTCAATCTACCGAAACCACCAAAGAAAAAGCATTTGTTTTGTGGTTTGAAGAAGTTGGAATTTCTGACATTCCCTTCGTGGGCGGGAAAAACGCATCATTGGGAGAAATGATTCAACAACTCAGCCCCAAAGGTGTGAAGGTTCCCACAGGTTTCGCCACAACAGCTTATGCTTATCGTTACTTTGTAGAATCTGCTGGACTGGAAATAAAACTCCGGGAATTATTCGCAGATTTAGACGTAGAAGATGTTAATAACTTACGCAAACGAGGTAAAAAAGCCCGCTCATTAATTCTCGATACTCCCTTCCCTCCTGAACTCGAAGAAGCGATTGTTAAAGCCTATCGAAAACTCTGTGAACGTTACACCTTATCAACCGAAGTAGGCGACCTATTTAACCCGGAAAATCAAGCCGAATATAAACGTTATATTGCTGATGTCGATGTGGCGGTTCGTTCCAGTGCAACCGCAGAAGATTTACCCGACGCCAGCTTTGCAGGTCAACAAGAAACCTACCTAAACGTTTATGGTGAAGACGCAGTTTTAGAATCTTGTCATAAATGTTTTGCGTCAATTTTTACTGACCGGGCTATCTCTTATCGTACTATCAAAAACTTCGATCATTTTACCGTTGCGTTGTCCGTTGGGGTTCAGAAAATGGTGCGTTCTGACCTGGCAACTTCTGGGGTCATGTTCTCCATTGATACCGAAACAGGCTTCAAAAATGCCGCGTTAGTTACTGCTGCTTATGGCTTAGGTGAAAACGTCGTGCAAGGCGCTGTTAACCCCGATGAATATTTCGTCTTTAAACCCACTTTAAAACAAGGATTCCGCCCAATTCTGGAAAAACGTCTCGGCACCAAAGAGATGAAAATGGTGTACGATATTGGCGGTTCAAAACTGACTAAAAACGTCTCTGTTCCAATTTCTGAACGGGAAAAATACTGCTTAAGTGATGACGAAATTCTCCATCTAGCAGACTGGGCTTGTACGATTGAAAACCACTATTCGCAAGTGCGGGGAAGTTATACCCCGATGGATATTGAATGGGCAAAAGACGGTTTAACAGGGGAATTATTCATCGTTCAAGCCCGCCCAGAAACCGTACAATCGCAAAAATCTGGTAGCGTTTTAAGGAGTTATAAACTCAAAGGAACAGGCGATGTTCTAACTCTCGGTCGGGCTGTTGGGGAAATGATTGGTCAAGGAAAAGCACGGGTAATTTTAGATGTTCATCGCATCGATGAATTCCAAGCCGGAGAAGTTTTAGTCACCAATAAAACCGACCCCGACTGGGAACCGATTATGAAAAGAGCGAGTGCAATTGTGACCAACTCAGGAGGAAGAACTTGTCACGCGGCGATTATTGCACGAGAAATGGGAATTCCTGCAATTGTTGGCTGTGGCGATGCAACACAAGTGGTAAAAACAGGTGAAAATATTACCGTTTGTTGTGCAGAAGGTGAAGAAGGTCGCGTTTATCAAGGATTAGTTCCGTTTGAAGTTGAAGAAACAGTTCTTGATAATTTACCGACCACTAAAACCAAAATTTTAATGAATGTGGGCAACCCGGAAGAAGCCTTTGGGTTAGCCTCTATTCCTTGCGATGGTGTGGGTTTAGCCCGGTTAGAATTTATTATCGCCAACCATATTAAAGCCCACCCGTTAGCGTTGATTCATTACGATGAATTGGAGGATGAATTAACCAAACGAGAAATTGCTGAACTGACGAAGATTTACGACCATAAACCCGATTTCTTTGTGGATAAATTAGCGCATGGTATTGGGATGATTGCGGCTGCATTTTATCCCAATCCAGTGATTGTGCGGATGTCGGACTTCAAGAGTAATGAATACGCTAATTTGTTGGGGGGTCGTCAGTTTGAACCGAAGGAAGAAAACCCGATGATTGGTTGGCGGGGTGCCTCTCGGTATTATGACCCGAAATATCGTGAAGCTTATGCACTGGAATGTAAAGCTTTGAAGCGAGTTCGAGATGAAATGGGATTAACAAACGTTGTACCGATGATTCCCTTCTGTCGGACTCCCGATGAGGGTCGCAAAGTGTTAGCTGAAATGGAGAAAAACGGCTTAAAACGCGGTGAAAATGGCTTACAAGTTTATGTGATGTGTGAGTTACCTAGTAACGTTATTTTTGCCGATGAATTTGCTCAAGTGTTTGATGGGTTCTCGATTGGTTCTAATGATTTAACCCAATTAACATTAGGATTAGACCGAGATTCGGCCTTAGTTGCTCATATTTTTGATGAACGCAATGAAGCGGTGCGTCGGATGGTAACAATTGCCATTAAAGCGGCGAAAAAATATGACCGCAAGATTGGCATTTGTGGTCAAGCGCCGAGTGATTATCCTGAATTTGCTCGGTTCTTGGTTGAGTTAGGAATTGATTCTATCAGTTTGAACCCGGACTCTGTAATTAAGACGATTCTCGATATCGGAAAAATGGAAGAATCGGGAACTCTTTTAGACGATATTATGGAGGTTTCTAAAGCGAGATAGATGTTGAAAAACCCGGTAACTTCTAGGAAGCCGGGTTGATAGGTGTTGAAAAACCCGGTAACTTCTAGGAAGCCGGGTTGATAGGTGTTGAAAAACCCGGTAACTTCTAGGAAGCCGGGTTGATAGGTGTTGAAAAACCCGGTAACTTCTAGGAAGCCGGGTTGATAGGT
>NZ_JAYGHR010000076.1:54365-89761 GCF_034932365.1 Limnoraphis robusta BA-68 BA1
GTTGAAAAACCCGGTTTCTTTGAGAAACCGGGTTTTTGGAGAAACTTGTTTTTTGGAATAGTTTTAAGATATAATAAAATCAAAGTTTTGAACTCAATCTGATGCCCTCGCGTTCTGTTCAATTTTATCAAGGTAACTATTATCATCTTTATAATCGAGGCAATAACAGACAGTTAATCTTTTTTGAACGAGAAAATTACTTATTCTTCTTACGGCAAATTCGGAACTTTTTGAATCCAGACTTAATAGAAATAGTTGCCTATTGTTTAATGCCTAACCATTATCATTTATTAGTGTATCTCAAAACCGATAATCTCTCAGAGATGATGCAAAAGTTCTCTCTATCTTATACGAAAGCAATTAACAAACGCTATAATCGATTAGGTTCACTATTTCAAGGGCGTTTTCAAGCTGTTCATGTAGATAAAAACGAGTATTTATTGCATTTATCTCGATACATTCATTTAAACCCTGTAGCCGCGAAATTAGTCAACAAGCCTGAAGCTTGGGAGTTTTCTAGTTATCTTGAATATATTGGCTTACCAGAAGGATCTTTAGCTCATCCTCAGATCATTCTCTCACAATTTACGACTCAGAATTCCTACCGTCTTTTTGTTGAATCAGAAATTGAACAATCTTTGATTCAACACTTAACTTTAGAATAAAAACCCGGTTTTGCAGAAGTTAGCGGGTTTTTGGAGAAACCGGGTTTTTAGAAAATTTGTCTAAAGAACTAGCCAAATCTTCAACTAGGTGCTACCATATAATTTGCTCACGCTCAATTGTTAAATCTTTGACAAGAGGCTGAGTAGCATTGAATTCCATTGAGATAGTTTTAGCTGCTTTAGTCGGGTTTCAGGGCTAAAGCAGTTTATTTTAGGCTGAAGTTGAGATTAGTGGTTCACTCCGACTTGACGCGCTGCCACAATATAACGGAAAATATATTCTGTTAATTCAATATAATTTTCGGCATCAAACGCTGAATTTGCCCAAACCGTAACCCCATGATTTCTAATCAATAACGCCGGAACATCGGGTTTTGATTGTTTAAAGCGATCGCCAATTTCTTCTGCAATTTTAGACACTTCTAAGTAATTTTTAAACACAGGCATCACGACTTTCGGATGCTCTTCCCAAACCCCTAACCCTTTTAACATTTCAATGGGGGGTAAATTCAAGTGATCGCCTTCGGTAAAGTTTGTCACCAGTTTCGCTTCTACAGAGTGAACATGATAACAAGCTTTTGCATCAGGAAACAACGAATAAACAGCTTGATGAATACTCGTTTCTGCGGAGGGGCGATTCTTTAAATTTGGGTTTTCTATCACCTCTCCTTGCAGAGAAACGCGCACAAAATCTTCTTCGGTTAACTTGCCTTTTTGTTTGCCACTGGCGGTAATCCAAAAACTCCCATCCTCGACTCTAGCAGACAAATTACCAGCCGTTCCCGCCATCCAACCCAGTTGATAAAATTGACGAGAAGCGGTGATTAAATCTTGACGTGGATCGCTGTTCATCTCTGTTTTTTCCTTATTTATTTCCCCATTTTTCCAAGGCTTGACGTAACGCCCCAGTTGGTACATTTTCTAGTTCAAAAGATTGTTGATTTTGACATCGTTCTAACGCTTCAAAAAACGCTTTTACACCTGCTGATGGATTCTCTGGATGATCCATAATTCCGGTTCCCGCATTTAAAATAACCTCATTTCCATAATCCTTTAAAGCTTGGGGAACAATACCCGGATGAATCCCCGCAGAAGGCACCGGAAAAACATTGCGCGATCGCAAAATATCTCTAATTTTACCTTCTTCTACCGCATCAAACGGTAAACTTCCATAATGCGCCGGATAAAGCACCGCATCCGCCCCGCCATGCGCCATTAATGTTCCTAAAACCACCGAATAAGCTAACCCTGTATCCGATGAAGCACACATCGCCCCCGCTAACGCTGGATGGGCAAAAATCGGCACATTAATCTCTGGATCTGCGGCTAATGCTTCCAACACAGAAAACCCATAAGTTAGCACATTTAATAATAGAGCATTTGCCCCATTTTGAACTAACATTTTAGCTTTTTTTATTAATTCTGTGGCGGAACCCGTGACATTCACCGCATACAAAACGGTTCGCCCGGTTTCTTGTTTCACTCGTTCTAAAACCGGATAACAAGCTTCTAAGCGTTTTAACGTGGGGGCGACGTCTAAATCTGCCATGATTTCATCATCTTTAATAATATCCAACCCCGCAAATGCCACCTGTTCTAAAATATTAGCATGATCGGCAGCAGATAACCCCAAAGCAGGTTTATAAATTGCCATGATTAAGGGGCGGTTAAATACGTTTAATTGTTTTCTAATTCCCTCGATTCCAAACTGAGGAAACTTGCCATAATTTTCATCTAAACGCAAGCCGACAACCTTACCGACACCTGCCATTGAATACTTGCCAAAAATCATCGTCAGCAGGCTAGCAATATCATTTTCGACGTTAATTTCAGGAAAGCGAACCGTTGCAATACTCCCATTTTCATCAGTTTTAATCCCGAGAACTTCCCCCAAATGCGATCGCATAATTTCTTCTCGGTGACTAAACCGTGCATCCCAAGTTCCAGCCGTTTGTCCGATAGCAATGACTTTCGCTTGACGTTCCGCATCAACACCCGCAGGAAAGCGATAATCTACTTCAATAGTCATCTTTAATATTAACACAAAATGAACTCATTTCCCCCGTTCTCTAACAGATTGGGGGATTTTATTTTAACCCATGACTAACGAGTTGGTTTGAGAATTCATGCGAATTTTTGTTTCCGTATATTCGGGAACCCAACCCTCTGTCGTGATAAAGTAACGCACCGCTTTAATGCGTTTTTTATCAGTCAAATGAAACCAATGTTCGCTTTCGGCTGGAACATTAATATACTCTTCGGGTTGAATGGTTAATTCCATCTGGGAACCATCGGGACAAACAAACCCAAACACCCCTTCACCGTCAATAATGTAGCGGACTTCATCATCGGCGTGGGTGTGACAACTTTCAAATTTTGCCATTAATGAATCGAGATTGGGAATATCAGGATGTAACACAATTAAATCCCGAGATTGATAACCATCGGTTTGTTTTAACTGTTCAAAATAATGCTCTAATTCCTGAAGCACTTGTTTTTTTTCCGCATCATCTAAAGCGGGTTTATTTAACAAAGCCTGGAATTCCGGGTGTTGTCTAACCGGCCAATAATTTAACCGCACATTCAACGGTTCTAACCTGCGTGAAATCTCCTCTAGTTGGGTGTAAGTTGTTCCGTCTTCTAATTGTAAAATTGCCATTGTTTCTATCTTCCCTTACAAAACACATAATTAATAATTTAGCACTAAGGAACGGCAATGACATAAAATCGTTCTCTTACCGATGGCCCCCGTACTGTTACCTCTAAACGCCGACTCACGGGTAAACGTCCGATGAAGTCAAAATTGCCCTCAGCATCCGTTTGAATCGGTTGATTATTAATATACACTAAATCCATCGGATCGACTGTTCCTCGCAATTGTACCGTTTCTAAACCCAATCTTGTTAAAGTTCTAACTCGCAGTTGAGATAAGGGGGGAATATTGGCGACTGCTGTTGGTTTTTCGGCGGGGTTAACAATAGCAACTTGACCCTTTTCTAGTTTAACTTCTTCTCCGTCGGTGACAACTCCAACTATTCCTTCTAGACTGTGAATGGCTGTTCTTCCATCGGGGGCGAAATTGACTCCAAATGTGGTGCCTCGCACTCCGATAATTGTCGTCGGGGTTTCGATTCTAAAGGGAGAATTTGTGACTGAATTTTGGCGTTGATTTTGAGGAATGGTTTCACTCCAAAAAGGGGAACTCACAAACCGAGAAATCGATAATCTCACTCGTCCTGCTGTTACCGATAAAACGGTGATTTGATTAGGATTAATTCCGGCTTCACCCGAAAGGGTTTTCACTTCAACGGTTGTATTTTCGGCAACTTCAACTAAACCAATATAACTATCAATTCGCAAATTAACAAGAGTATCTTTACCCGTGCTAATTTGATCGCCAACTTTTAAAATATCTCCAACTTGGGCGGGTTCTCCGTTGAGAGTAACCGATTTTCCATTAATTTCTTCTATCGTTAATCCGCGAGTTTCTAAGCTTTGAACGGTTTCTAGAATCGGATTTGCAACGGCAACATCTAACGTAAACCAAGGAATAGACAACGCCAACATTACCCCGGTTAAGATTCTAAGTTGTTTGTGAGATAATAAATTCATCCTTAACCCTCAAAACTAACTTTAAAAATACTATAGCGTTTCTTCAGCCTAAAAGTAAAAAACCCGGTTTCTTTGAGAAACCGGGTTTTTGGTGTCTTCGCGATCAGGCAAAGTGCTATATATAACAGTATTAGTCCAAAAAATACTAAGGGATCAACAAATGAAGATTCAACATCCCCAGAATTGGCCGGAAACCGCAGAAGCAGCCATCCCCATTCAAGACCAGTTAAAATCTTTAGTTGTGACAACCGATCAACTCGAATCGATTCAATATGTAGCGGGAGTTGATGTCGGATTTTTAGACAATTATAGCATTTCTCAGGCTGCCGTGGCGGTGTTGAGTTTTCCCGATTTACAACTGCAAGAACAAGCGATTACTCAACGTAAAACAACCTTTCCTTATCTTCCGGGTTTTTTATCGTTTCGGGAAGTTCCAGTGATTTTAGATGCCTTAGAAAAACTGACAATAACTCCTGATTTAATCATCTGTGATGGTCAAGGAATTGCCCATCCGAAACGCTTTGGTTTAGCCTGTCATTTAGGAGTATTAATAGATGTTCCCACCATTGGGGCGGCAAAGTCAAGATTGATAGGAATTCATCAAGAATTACCTCCAGAAAAGGGAAGTTGGCAACCTTTAATAGATAACGGAGAAGTCATCGGGGCGGTGGTGCGATCGCGAACCAATGTTAAGCCATTGTATGTGTCTCCGGGTCATCGAATTAGCTTAGAAACATCGATTAATTATGTATTGCAATGTACCTCAAAATATCGTTTACCCGAAACGACTCGTTACGCCGATCATTTAGCTTCACAATCAGACTAGCAAAATCCTACTTTACCCTTTATAATAGAGGTGAATGCTCTGCTATTTTCTGTGATGCTACTCCCCGAAAAACAAGACCTGATTGCTGATTTAAGTCAGTTTGTGACCGCAGAACGTCAGCAAAAAATTGAGTCGGTTTTGCAGCAGCGAACCCGACATATTACCGTCATTTTAGAAGATATTTTTCAATCCAATAACGTCAGTGCTTGTTTGAGAAATTGTGAGTGTTTTGGGGTGCAGGATCTTCATATTATAGACAAGCGGAATGATTTTGATCTCCTGCGAGAAGTGAGTGTGGGTTCAGAACAATGGTTAACGCTATATCGCTACAATCAGCCTAAGATTAATAATACACAAATATGCTTAGAAAAGCTGAAATCTCAGGGTTATAAAATCGTCGCGACAACGCCAGATCCAAAAGCAATAACCATCGAACAAATATCAGTCGAAGACAAGTTAGCCTTAATGTTTGGAACCGAATTAAATGGATTATCAGATGATGCGTTTTCCCAAGCTGATTATTTAGTTAGAATTCCGATGGTTGGGTTTAGTGAAAGTTTTAATATTTCGGTCAGTGTCGCGCTGTGTTTGTATGAAATTCTTAGCCGATTAAAAAATTCAAAGATTAACTGGAGATTGAGCGAAATTGAGCGATTAGAAATTCAGATCAATTGGTTGCGTCAATCGGTTCGGGGAAGTCGTCTGCTTGAAGAAAAACTGAGCAATCAATCTTCGTCTCATTCAATCTAATGTGGAAGGCGAAGAATAGGGATTCGATCCCGGCGGAGCATTCACAGCATCAAGTTCTCGCTGCAAGATTTCCTCATAAATTTTAGGTAAATAGGGAGTCATCACATTATCTTCAATCCCATATCCTAAACTCGTCCAAGTATCCGAAAGGGAACGTAACACCTCATCGAGTTGACCCGCACGCAACATTTGAGCAATATCCATTTCCCAAAATTCCACATCCGTTAACCAACGGTAAACCACCATATCTTGATATTTCGCTTCAAAACTGTAGGGTTGGCGAAACCAAAACTGATTCGGTTCAGGATGATAGCGATAAGCAATTCGTTCCCAAGTGTCGGTTAACAGTTGATAGCGACCTGCGGCAGTTGTACAGCGTCCTTTATTCGGGCCAACAACAATCGTCACACAGCGATCGGGATGATGAGCCAGATCAGAAACATGACGCCCACCATAGAGGACATGATAGGGCTTAGAGGAATTTGATTCACTCGCGGAGATCGTTCGCATCAAAGCCCGTACATAGGGATCACCGCCTTCCATGACTAAAGGCGGCCATCTGCGATCAATATCTCGATTAATTTCTTCGAGAACCATATCCAGTTGATCTCCGGCATATTGATCGATCTGCGCTTCTGGCCAGTACACCACAATTCCAGCCAACACCAAACTCATCAAAATCAGGCGTTGCAGAAAACGACCTCGGCTTCCCGTCCGTCTTTGGCGACGTTCCCTCATGGCAAAGGCTGCCATACTGCCCGATGCAGAGGTAATATCTTGAAATTGAATCGGAGTTCCCGGCTGTAGATTTAGCGGTTGAACTCGGCTTCTGGTTCTTTTTGTACGACGCATGAAGCTTTAAACCACAGTGGCGAACAACTGCTCAAAAGAAGGTTGGGTTCCTTCTGGCTTGGCAATAATCTCGACAATTTTATTACGTGCCGTTGGAATAGACAATGCTTCGACACAAACAGTAGCCACTTTCGTTCGGGGAATACTGCCATCAAACAGGGTATCGGCTGGTTTCATGACAATTGTATCTTGATTGTCTTCGTTCTTCAAACCGCCGGGACGAACAATCGTATACGGTAAACCACTCTGACGAATGTAGTCTTCGGCAAGCTTTTTCCAAACCAAAATCAGCCAAAATAGATTGAGAGGGTGAAAAAACTGGGAGACACACAGCGAAGAGACTAATACAAAATGTTCTATGCCTGTTTGTTTAGCAACCTCTACAAGATTTTTCGTCCCTTCGTAGTCTACTTTATAGGGTCCGGTTGGATCAAAGCTCGGAGTTGCGCCTGTGGCACACAACAACACCGTACTGTCGGCGATCGCCGCTTTTAAACTTTGGGGTTGAAGAACGTCTCCTACAACCAATTCTGCCTCGCTGGGAAGAATCTTTTGAGCCGTTTCCAAGTTGCGAACTAAAGCCCGTACTGGAATATTTTGGTCAACCAGTTGCTGGACAATACGCCGACCCGTTTGACCCGTTGCACCCGCTACAAATGCTTTCATCAATCTGATCCTGTTTAGTAGATGAATCTACATTACTCAGTTTAATCTTATATCAAATACTAGAATATTTGCACTCGGTAAGGGGCAATTAGATTACAGGGGACAGGGGATAGGGGACAGCATTGATCTCAGGATAGATGTTTTCACGCCATGAGCTTTAGTAGCGTTGTCGATATTCGAGTTCAGAAAAGGTTAACTCAAAAGTCGTTCCTTCTGAGGGAATCAGTTCGAGATTTCCCTCAAGTTGAGTGGTTAAAGTACAGATTAATTCCATCCCGAGAGAATCAACATTGTGAAAATCCATATCCGCCGGAAAACCGATTCCATTATCTTGAATTTTTAGAGTGATAATTCCTTGGGAATTTTGATGGAGTTTGAAGTAAACTTTACCTGTTCTTCCGTTGGGAAAGGCGTGTTTAAAGACATTAGAAATTAACTCATTGACAATTAACCCACAGGGATGAGCCGTTTCAATATTTAAGGAAACCGGTTCGATTTCGGTTTCAAACTCAACCCGTTCATCAATCCCGCTATAAGATTCTAGCAAATGATAAATTAACTGTTCGAGATACTCTCCAAAATCAATCCGAGATAAGTTGGTTGATTGATAGAGTTTTTCGTGAATTAACGCCATTGAATACACTCTATTTTTGCTATCTTCTAGGGCTTGAATCAGTTTCGGGTCATCAAAGTAATCGGACTGAAACTCTAACAAATTCGCGACCACAAATAAATTATTTTTGACTCGATGATGAATTTCTTTGAGTAAAATTTCTTTTTCTCGTAAGGAGTTCTTTAACTGTATTTCCGCTTCTTTGCGATCGCTAATATCTCGATACATCCAAAGATGTCCTTGATATTGCTGTTGGCTCTTTATCGGAACATAATCTCGCTCAAACACACGTTCACCTATAGCTTTCAATTCTTCATTGGTGACGATTTTATCTTGATTGATAATCTCCTGATATCGTTGGATAAACTGAGGATGATCGGGAAATAAATCTTGAGAGTTTTGAATCCAATGTTCAAATTTATTTCCGATCAGGGTTTGAGGAGCAATTGGAATTTGCAATAAATCACAGAAGGTTTTATTTACTAACACAATCTCTTGATTTTCATTTTCAACTAAAACCCCCAATTGTAAGTTTTCAATCAAGGTACTAAACCGAAAAGTCGTTGCTCGCAGTTGTTCTTCGATCTGCTTGCGTTCGGTGATATCAATTCCCACCAAAATCGCCGCTTGATCTTGATTATATTTTTGAGCAACCAGTAAATAAAATCTGGCTTCATTGGCAATTTTAATTTCTAAGGAAACTTGATAAGTGCTACTTTTAATTTTGCTGAAAAACTGTTCAAAAAACTGACTAAACGCTGACGAATAAGGATCTAAAAACCCTACCTTTTGACCGATAAATTCTTCTGGAGTTAGGTTCATCGCGCTAGCGAGTTGGCGGTTCACGCCTAGATAATGCAGATCAGAACTCACCCAAGAAACAAACCCTGGAACCGCATCTAAAACGGCTTGCAATTGTTCGTTTGTGGCTTTCAGTTGTTCTTCTGCTTGTTTGCGTTCACGAAGTGCAGCTTGCTGTTCGCTGATATCTTTCATAAAGCAATGATGACCGCTAAATTGTCCCTGATCATCGTAGGCGCTGACCATCGTAACTTGTTTATAGAAATAGGAACCATCTTTGCGAACGCCTCGGGTTTCAACTTCAACTTTTCCAGTCTTTAGCATCTGTTGATAGGCTTGATTTAAGCGATAAATTTCATCAGGATGAACGGTATTTGACCATTCTACCCCGATTAATTCTTCGGGTTCATAACCGCAGATATGAGCATAAGCGGGGTTAATCGTAACATAACGCCCTTGCGGATCAAGTCGAGAGATTCCCTCAACTGTATTTTGCATCGCATTACTGAGGTCACGCAACTCCATTTCGGCTTGTTTGCGATCGCTAATATCAATCCAATAGCCGATAATTTCTAACGGTTTACCCGCCGCATCTCGCACCAATTTTAACTGATCATAAATCCAATGATATCTACCATCACCATGTAGAAAACGGTATTCGTGACTGTAATATCCTTGCTTAAATAACGGTGCTAATCCTGTTGTTGTAATCCGAGAAATATCATCTGGATGAAGATGCTCAAACCAGAATCCGGGTTTCAGGAGTTCATAAAATTCATAACCTAAAACACTTAAAGCATTCTGACTCACAAAGGTTGTGCGGTTCTCTCCTTGGGCTTCAATACTGTAGAGAATCCCTGGACTTGAAGACAGCAAATATTCTAATCGTTCTTGACTCATCAGCAACGCCTGTTGTGCTTCTTGACGTTCTTTTAGTTCGGTTTGCAGTTGGTTATAGAGTTCAGATTGTTTAATCGCTATTCCTAACTGACTGGCGAGTTGTTTGAGTAAATCAATCTCTTTTGCGAGCCATGTTCTCTCACTTGAACACTGATGAACAATCAACAATCCCCACAAGGTATTTTGCTGAATAATCGGCACCGCAATTTTAGCTTTGACTTTAAACTGCTCAACAAATTCAACTAAACAAGGTAACACTTTATTTCGCTGAATATCACAGATGACGCAGACTTTACCCTGAAGATAATCTTGATGACATTCTGAGGGAAAATTTTCTTCGGGGAAGGTTTGATTGAGGATGGGAGTCCAACCGGAATTAAGGGCTTCAGCGATCACAAAACCCGTCGCATCTGGAAAGATACGATAAATTAACGCTCGATCTGTTTCTAGTACCTGCTTAACTTCGGTGACGGTTGTATTGAGAATTTCATTGAGATCTAAAGATTCTCGAATGCGTTGAGTCAGGGTTTTAATCAGTTGTTCTCGTTTGATCTGTTTTCGCAGTCGTTCTTCGGCGAGTTTGGACTCAGTAACATCATTTTGAATTCCTAAAAAGTGGGTGATATTTCCCTGATCATCGTAAATCGGCGAAACGTTTAATTCATTCCAAAATAAACTCCCATCTTTGCGATAGTTGCGAACGACAACCGTACAGCTTTCTTTCTTTTTCATCGCAGCACGTAACCGCTCCAGTCCCGGTTGATCGTAATCCGCTCCTTGTAAA
The DNA here is from genome assembly GCF_034932365.1 of Limnoraphis robusta BA-68 BA1. Taxonomy (NCBI): domain Bacteria; kingdom Bacillati; phylum Cyanobacteriota; class Cyanophyceae; order Oscillatoriales; family Sirenicapillariaceae; genus Limnoraphis; species Limnoraphis robusta. The sequence goes on from NZ_JAYGHR010000076.1 coordinate 64,835, forward strand.
AAACGGGAATTTTGCCCGATAATTTCTGAGGCTGAATATCCGGTAATTTTTTCAAAAGCGGGGTTGACAAAAACTACTGGATGATCTTCTAAACGAGCATCAGCGATGACAATTCCATTACTACTCGCCGCGATCGCTCGTTCACTCAAACGTAACTGTTCTTCCGTTTTTTTGCGTTCGGTAATATCCGATGCTGCGCCGAGAATTTGTTTCGGTTTACCCCCGGCGGTACGAGTAAATATTGTATCTCGACTGAGTAACCAATGCCAGTTTCCCTTGACATCCCTAACCCGATACTCTATTTCGATAATTTCATTATTTTTAGCGGTGTCAAATTTCAGGTAATGAGCGGTAAGTTTAGCTAAATCTTCGGGATGAATAATATTCAAAAACAGTTGATCGCCCATGTCTTGAATTTGTTGGCGAGTATAACCTAAAAGGATCTCTATTTCCCGATTGACATAAATATTTCGTTGCTCAATCCGATCATAAATATAGAGAATATTCGGAGTCGCATCAGTAATACTTTGGATAAAGTGCTGACTCTGTTTCAGTTCGGCTTCAGTTTGACGGTGTTCTCGAACTTCCTTGAAAAGTTGTTGGTTTATCTGCTTTAATTGAGCGGTGCGTCGCTCCACCATGACTTCTAATTGTTGATTGAGATGTTGGAGGGCGAGTTCTGCTTGTTTGCGTTCACGAAGTGCAGCTTGCTGTTCGCTAATATCAGTAATCGTCCCAACATAAGCGATCGTCACTCCACTCGAATTGCGTTCTGCTGTGGCTTGACCATAGACCCATATAATACTAGAATCAGGGCGTTGAAAGCGATATTCGCATTGAAATTGTTTCTTTTGTTGAGCGGCTTGATGCCATTGCTGAGAAACTTGTTCTCGATCTTCACGATGAATGGCTTTTATCCATCCATTCCCGAGCGCTTCTTCAGGAGACAACCCGGCTATCTCACACCAACGTTGATTGACGTAGAGACATTCCCCTTGAGTATTGATATGAAATATCCCCACAGGAGAAACTTCGGTGAGGGTGGCGTAGCGTCTTTGACTGGCTTGTAATTCTTGTTCAAACTGTTTATGTTCGGTAACATCGCGGGCGACAGCATACAATAAACCCTGTTCTAATGGTGTTGATATCCACGACAACCAGCGATAGGAACCATCTTTGCATCGATAGCGATTTTCTAAATAAGTCGTGGGAATTCCTTGGCTTAAGTGTTCTAACTCGGACTGGGTTTTGGCTTGATCTTCGGGGTGAACAAAGCTCAACATGGGTTGAGATAATAGTTCTGCTTCGCTGTAGCCAAGGAGATATTGAAATCGGGGGTTGATGCGTTTGAAATAGCCATCTGTTCCCGCAATACAAAACAAATCCAGAGACAGATGAAAAAATTGATTGAGTTCGGCTTCGGCTTCGAGTCGTTCTACCGCAGAGGCGATAATATTGGCGATCGCTTGTAAAAAGTAGAGGTCATCGGGTGAGAAGGTTCGCTCTTGCTGGGAATGAACGCCTAACACGCCAAAGGGATGCTGTTTTCCAGCGATAATCACCGTCGCCCCACTGACAATACCTGTGTTGTGGAGCATAGGAGTCCCTTTAAAACGGGTTTCCACTCGTAAGTCGCTAACGATCACGGGTTCACCTGTGCTGAGGGTATAGCCCGCTTGAGTTTGTGAATTGGCGGAGATCCTGGCTTGTTTGATTAAATCGCTTCCCCAACCCACACCGTTTCTCAGTAAAAATGTTGCTTGGTTAGGGAGAAGTTCGAGAATTTCAATGTATTCAATGTCTAGGGTTTGGGCGACTAAAGCAGCGGCTTCAGTGAGTAAATTGTCGAGTTGAGTTTGATTGATTGCGACTTGACTCAGATGAGCGATCGCTTCTTGTTGTTTGGCGCGAATTTTCAGTTCAGTTTCGATTTGTTGATGTTTGAGGAACTCCTGTTTTTCGAGTTCGAGGTGACAGACTTTTTGGTGTAAAACATCAAAAACGCCATATAGTTCTACGGGGTCTAACGGTTGGATGAGATGGCTGTGTGTGAGTAAACCTTGCAGTTCTCCCTGTTCTCCGGTGACGACGAGCCGACGAATCGATTTGGGTTGCATTTGTTGATAGGCTATCCATAAACTCTCATCCGGTTTGATGGTAAAGAGCGGTTGACTCATCACTTCTTCAGCAGACAAGCGATCGCAATTTAAACCTAAAATTTGAAATTGAACAATATCTCGTTCTGTTATGATCCCGACGGGAATTTTGAACGGCTTTTGATCGCCGATGCTGCTTTGGGTTTCCGTAATCACAACACAACTCACCCCAGATCTCGCCATTAACTGCACGATTTCTAAGACTGAAGTGCTTGGAGGTGCATCAATGACTTGAGTATTCATCACCTCAGCGACAGAACGCATTTTTAGGAGATTGGCGGGCTTGAGGGCTTGGCTGAGACTTTCTTTTGTGATCACGCCCCATAATTTCCCCTGATCGTTGAGAACCGGAAGATGACGAATTTGATGCTGTCGAAATTGTGACAAAACTGTGAAAATACCCCGGTATTCAGCCTGATGCAGAACCTGAAGCTGTTGAGTCATCACTTCAGCAATAGAGGTGTGAAGATGACTTCCTGAAGCCGTTAGACGCACGACATCTCGCTCCGTAAAAATACCCGTTATCCGATCACCCACCATCACTAAAGCATAGCTGTTTGCTGAAATTGAAGCTTTAAGGGTTCCTTCGGATAGAGACTGGGAAATGGAGCAACTCGAACCTGCCGTTTGATTCATTTGAGCCAAAACTTCTAAAATAGAGGTGTGAGGCTCAACCACAAGCGGACGGCGTTCAATAATCTCTTCCAGATTTATGGAGTAGATCGGCAAAAGATCGGGCTGTATGACCATTGCCATAGGTGATTTGAAACTAAGTATATATTATTTAATCTATTTTAATCTTAGCCTGAGTCAGTAGACTCTAGTGACGACTGGGCTTGAGCAGGTTACAAATTTTAAATTTAATCTGTTCCTGATGAACTAAGATAGAAACAAGAGTTTTCAGTTGCAAGCTTCAGGTCTATTGAGTCAGTAAATCATTCAGTTATCACACTCAACGTCTGACCTAGTTGGTTATCTGTTCTATTTGATGCAGTGCTTGCTCTGAATCTCTACTGATCTAGTTCTATTCAAGACAAACCCGAGTTTTTTAAAAAAATAAATCTAAAAAATTAGGCTTGAATCAAACTATGCTATAGTTCGGAAAATTCGATTTCTGAGTTGTTGTATTGAGTTGGGTATTGATTATGATTGAAAATAAAGATGATTTTAAGCGCGTTAAAAGATCCTCCAAATCTATTGATGATTTACAAAAAATCATTGATCATCTCGAAAGCGAAATGCAAGAAATGAAAGAAAATCATTATTATGAACTGAAACAACTTGAACATGAATTAAACGAGTTGAAATCACGTTTTATTACTACGGTTTCTCACGAATTTCGGACTCCACTCACAACCATTTCCTTCTCGGCCGGACTCCTGGAAAACTACAGTAATAAGATTTCGGAGGAGAAAAAACACAACCATTTCCTGCGTATTAAACAGGGAATTGAACAAATGACAAGTTTATTGGAAGAGGTTTTGATTGTCAGTAAGTTAGATTCCGGGGATTCGGAGATTAATTTCACTCCAATAGATTTAGAAAAACTTTGTTCAAATCTCGTTGAAAAAATGCAACAAAAATTTCCCAATAATCCGATTGTTTTTACAAGATCTGGAGGGGAAAATAAAGTAAAATTAGACGAGAATTTAATCAAACAAATGCTCAAAAACATACTGGATAATGCCCTGAAATATTCTCAAGAAAGAGGGCAAATACAATTAGAGTTAATCACGGAAAATAATCAAGCCGTATTAAAAGTAAAAGATCAAGGAATTGGCATTCCCCAAAAAGATCAAGAGCGTTTGTTTACTCATTTTCATCGAGGTACAAATGTCGGCACCATATCGGGGACTGGCTTAGGATTATCTATCGTTAAAAAAATAGTTGATCTGCATCAAGGTCAAATTAGCTATGAAAGTGAAGAAAATGTCGGGACTCAAATCACGATTATTCTACCGTTGAAAACTTGTGAAACGGTAATCATTCAAAACTGTGATTGAGTGAACTGATTTTCCCAAAGCTTATCATCTTGTAAATTTATCATTTTTTATGTTTATTTTGGGGAGAACAATGAAAAAAATTTTAATAATAGAAGACGAAGAAATGATTAGAATTAATATTAAAGAGTTGCTCGAAGTCGAAGAGTTTGAGGTGTGGGAAGCAGAAAATGGCGAAGAAGGAATAAAGCTAGCTCAAGTACATCAACCCGATCTGATTTTATGTGATGTAATGATGCCTAAACTAAACGGATATGCAGTTTTACAACAACTGCGTTGTGATCCCTTAACGGCTACCATTCCCTTTATCTTTATGACGGCTTTAGCAGATAGAAGCAATATTCGGAAAGGGATGGAACTGGGGGCTGATGACTATATTAGTAAACCTTGTACGGCAACCGAACTTTTAAAAGCCATTACAGTTCGACTGGAAAAACATTCCATCGTCAAACAGCACTATCAAAGTCAAGTACAGAAAGTGCAAGAGCAACTCAAGCAATTAATCTATATTGATAATATTACAAATCTGCCCAATCGTTTAGGCCTGCGAGAACAATTTGAAAATGTAAAACTGACTCTAAACCCTGATCAATATAGGCTGATTCCCATTATTTCTGTGAATATAGATCGGTTCAGACGCATCAATGAATCCTGGGGATATGATGCGAGTAGTTGTCTTCTCAAGGCAGTGGGAGAACGAATGATTCAGCAGCTCAGAAACCGAGCCAAAGTCTCTCACTTAAATGAAGAAAAATTTGTGATAATTCTTGAGGCCATCACCGATCAAAATACTGCGTTTAAACTCGCAGAGATGTTGCTCAAAAACCTATCTTTACCCTTTTTTATCTACGATAAAGAAGTTTTTCTAACCTTCAGTATCGGTATAGCGTTTTATCCTCGTGATGGGGACGAAATCGATCAACTCCTAGATCGAAGTCAAACCGCAGTCAGTCAATCTCAGCAAAAAGGCGGAAATCGCTATGAATATTATCAAGCCTCTTGGGAAACGAAAGATCATGATCAAATTGCTTTAGAAACCGATCTCAGACGAGCATTAGATCGAAATGAACTTCAGCTTTATTATCAACCCAAAGTCGATCTCAAAACAGGTAAAATTATGGGAGCAGAGGCTCTGATTCGTTGGTTTGAGAGTAAGCGAGGCTTTGTTTCTCCGGCTGTCTTTATTCCGATAGCCGAAGAAAGTGGCTTAATCGAACCGATTGGGGAATGGGTTTTAAGAACCGCTTGTAAACAGACAAAAGCATGGCATAAACTGGGTTTAAATGCCATGCAAATCGCGGTGAATTTATCGGGTCGTCAGTTTAATCTTCCTCATATTCGTCAAAAAATATTAGAAATTTTATTAGCTGAAGGTTTACCTCCGACTTGTTTAGAATTAGAGTTAACTGAAAGTTTTTTAGTCGAGCATGAAGAAGCCTCAATTCAAAAACTCAATCATCTCAAAGCCTTAGGCTTACAAATTGCCATTGATGACTTTGGAACCGGATATTCCTCTCTCAGCTACTTACAACAATTTCCCTTTGATGTCTTGAAGTTAGATCGATGCTTTATTCAAAATCTGGATCAAAATTCTAAAAATCAAGTGATTGTTGAAGCGGTGATTAAAATGGCTCATCAGCTTAACTTACAGGTCGTCGCAGAAGGGGTAGAAACCCAAGAAGAATTGGATTTATTACAACAATATCACTGTGATCTCATTCAAGGCTATTTATTCAGTCGTCCTTTACCTGCGGAGGAGTTTTTTGCTTTAGTTGAAAAGGGTCAGCATTTAAAAAGTAAACCATAATTACCGCGATAAAATTCAAAGGAGTTATCCAAAATGACGAAAATTTTAATCATAGAAGATGAAGAAGCCATTCGAGAAAATATTTCTGAACTCTTAGAACTAGAAGGCTTTGAAGTGGAGACTACAACCAATGGAATTGAAGGATTAAAACAAGCAAAACATATTATTCCTGATTTAATTATCTGTGATGTAATGATGCCTATACTCGATGGTTATGGCGTTTTAATGGAGTTAAGAAAGCATCCTGAAACCGCTAATATTCCCTTTGTTTTTCTCACGGCTAAAACCGAACGAACCGATTTACGACAAGGGATGAATTTGGGTGCAGATGATTATCTCACGAAACCCTGTAGCAGTGAAGAATTATTAGATGCGATCGCCGCAAGACTTCAACGAACCGCTCAACAACAAGAACACATTAAACAGTTAGAACGTTATGATCAACTCACAGGCTTACTCAACCTCCAAGCTTTAGAAACTGATGGTTCTTTACAACAAGCGATCGCTCAACGAAACAATCAAAAAAATTTAGTTCCCTTTTTGTTGTTAGGGCTAGATCGATTTCAACGTGTTAATGAAGCAATAGGTTATCCCAATGGAGATTTAATCTTCCAACAATTAGCCCAACGATTGAATCAGTTTATTCAGAATGTAGAAGGTTCTCAAGTGGCTCGTGTAAATGGGGATGAATTTGCGATCATTTTACCCGCCGTTTCTCAGACTTCCAGTGTTGCTGATCTGGCTCAACGTTTGCTCCATTTAGTTAGCGAACCCTTTCATTTAGGCGGAAAATTAATTCCGATCACGGCAACGATTGGGATTGCTTTTTATCCTTATGGTTCGACGTTAGAAGAGTTGCGACGACAGGCGGGTATTGCAATGGGAGAAGCCAAACAATTAGGAGGAAATCGCTATCAAATTTATACTCAGCCTCTGTTTGGTTCTGATCTGTCTCAACAGTTTCAACTGATGGCTGATTTTCGCCAAGCTTGGGAACGTCAAGAGTTAAAAGTTTATTATCAACCTCGCCTCGATATTCGCCGCAAAAAAATAGTCGGTGTCGGAACAGCAATTTATTGGAATCATCCCCAATTTGGAGAAATTTCTCAGACGAGAATTTCTGATTTAATTGCCGAATCAGGTTTGACGATAACCGTTAGTGAATGGATCTTAAAAACCGCATTTGAACAAGCCAAAGCTTGGCAAAATTCCCGGTTGTTTTTACAAGTGGCGGTTCCCTATCCCGAATCGTTATTAACCGAAAATAATAGCCTGAAAAAATTAGCGGATTGGTGTCAAGAATCACGAGTGGATTCGGCTCATTTAGCATTAGAAATTTCTGCTGATTTGATTGCCAATGCTAAAAATTTGAATGCACTGGCGGCTCAACTAATGAACATCAAACAACTGAAAATTAAAACAATAATCAGTCAGTTTAACTTAGAACACGCGACGATTAGTTATTTAGGAGAACTCGCCCTAGATGGAATCAAACTGGATTCTAGCTTACTACAAACCCTTTCAGTCAGATCAACTGTAATTGATATGATCAGTTCTATCGCAAAAGGTTTAAAATTGAAAGTAATTGCAGATGGAGTAGAGACTGACGAACAACTCAACCTGTTAAAAAAGCAAAAATGTGATGAAGTACAGCAGGTTTCATTAGTCTCAGCGTCTGAGATTCAGCAGCTCTCGAGAAAATGGTCTATTTTCTGATTTTTTTTAGCTGAGATTCTTCAATTTGTTCCTATAATAGACAAATAGACCTATTTCTACTTTTCCTCAAAAAACGGGTGATTAATTATGAGCGAAGTGAAAATTTTGATTGTCGAAGATGAGCTATTAATTGCCAAAGGATTAGCTCGAAAACTGCAAAAATTAGGGTATACTGTTGTTGATATTGTATCTTCCGGTGAAAAAGCTCTAGAAAAAGTTGCAGAAACTCAACCGGATTTAGTCTTGATGGATATCGTCATCAAAGGCGAGATGGACGGAATTGAAACGGCTGAACTCTTGCATCAACGCTTTAATATTCCGGTGATTTATGTGACGGCTTATGCCGATGATAGCACATTAGATAGAGCCGAACAAACAGGTTCTTATGGCTATTTATTGAAGCCCTATAAAGAGCGAGAACTTCACGCCACGATTAAGTTAGCCTTGCGAAAACATCAAGCCCAACTGGACGCACAAAAGAACTTAGAAAATGTCCAATTGAGCAAAGAAGAAAAAAGCCGATTATTATCGATAGCCTCTCACGATTTACGAACCCCTTTATCGGCGATTCAAATGTCGGCTGATTTACTGGAAAATTATGATCAAAAATTAACAACGGATAAAAAATCCAAACATTTCAACCGCATCAAATTAGCGATAAAAAATATGAATCAGTTGCTCGAAGATGTGTTACTGTTGAGTCGAGCAGAGTCGGGTAAAATGGTCTTCCAACCTGTATCGCTGAATTTGAGACAGTATTCCTCTAATTTAGCAGATGGTTTTCAAGCTTTACTTACTGAAAAACATCGGCTTGAGTTTAACTATAAATCGGATTTTGAGGGAGAGGTTATGTTAGATGAAAAGCTCCTCAATCATATTTTAGCGAACTTACTGTCTAATGCAATTAAATATTCTCCTGATGGGGGAACTGTTCACTTTGATCTCATCCAAGACTCTCAAAAAGTCACCTTTCGGGTTCAAGACGAAGGAATTGGACTACCTCCGGAGTACAAAGATAAGCTCTTTCAAGCCTTTGAACGAGCCTCAAACGTCGGCGAGATTAAAGGAACAGGACTGGGTTTGTCCATTGTCAAACAGGCGGTAGACTTGCACGGAGGCGAAATCACCGTTGAGAGTGAACCCGGAACCGGGACAACCTTCACCGTGATCCTTCCCTGGGTTGAATCTTCTGTTAATCTTGGTTGAATGATTGATATAATAAAAACTGGGTAATTCAAACCTTTTCATAGTGCCTTTAAATCAAAAAAATTCAGATTATGAGTAAAATTTTAGTCATAGAAGATGAAGAAGCCATTCGAGAAAATATTGTCGAATTGTTAGAGATAGAAGACTTTGAAGTGATCAGTGCTGAAAATGGCCGCATTGGATTTCAACAGGCCAGTGAACATTTACCGGATTTAATCCTCTGTGATGTGATGATGCCTGAACTCGATGGATATGGGGTTTTAAGTGCTTTACGTTCTAACTCAACGACAGCGACAATTCCGTTTATTTTCCTGACGGCTAAGGCTGAATACTCCGATATTCGTCAAGGAATGGGGTTAGGAGCAGATGACTATTTAACCAAACCTTGCACCGCAGAAGAATTATTGGAGGCAGTTAGAACCAGGCTAAAAAAGCAGGAGATCTTTGAGAAGCAATCTGAGATAAAACTGGATGATTTACGGCGTAGTATTACCCATTCTTTACCCCATGAACTGCGAACCCCGCTTAATGGTATTTTGGGAAATACCGAATTACTCTTATTAGAATTAGAAGATCTTGATGTTGCCGAGATGCGAATGATCTTGGAAGATATTCGCACCTCTAGCCAACGCCTCAATCGCCTGATTATTAACTTTTTACTCTATGCAGACTTAGAACTGATTGCGACGAATAATCAGAGAATTCAAGCGTTACAAAAAAGTTCTGTCAATTCTGTAGATTCCCTGATTGATGATGCTGCTCAAGAACAAGCTCGACAGTTTAATCGAGAAGCTGATTTACAGCTCAAACTTCAAGATTCTCCCGTACAAATGGCTGCGAATCGACTCGCAAAATTAGTCGAAGAATTGCTGAATAATGCGTTTAAATTCTCCCAACCCGGAACACCTGTTTACGTGAAAACTGAAGTAGAGAAGGATAAATTTATTCTCTCTGTTATCGATAAAGGACGGGGAATGACACCGGAACACATTCAAAAAATGGGCGCTTATTTACAATTTGAACGCAAACTTTATGAACAACAAGGATCGGGAATGGGTTTGAGTATTGTCAGGCGTTTAGTCGAGTTACATAGCGGAAAATTGATGATTGAAAGCGAACCCAATCAACAAACCACTGTGCGAGTTGAACTCCCGACACCTGATCAATCTTAAAAGTCTTCAACCGGAATTTGAGGACGATACTTGAGTTCATAAAATATCAAGGTGAACGTCAAAAGCTTGAACTTCTTAACTCTTGTATTAATAGATTGGCTTGATTTTGCTGTTGTTTTTCAGTCTATAAAAATGAAGATGAATTTTGAATTTTATGTAAACTTTTGTTCAAAAACTCGACATTCTAGGAGAATGTGCTAAATTCTGGAAATTGATGATCGCTTACTAGACGTTCTTTAATTGTGAGGTTAGAATGACAGACAAAAAAATCGCTGCAAAAGCTGTTAGTTTAGCATTATTATTGGGTTTGATAAGTCCGTTAGCAGGCTGTGAAGTTGGCGGCGACTCTGAAGAAGGGGGCGAAGGGGGCGAAGCTGGAGAAACCACAGAAGAAGTGGCTCCCGCTCCCGCTCCTGAAGGGGGCGAAGCTGGCGAAGAAGCTGAACAAGAACAAGATGATGATGATGATGATGATGATGATGGCGAAGGTGGCGAAGGGGGTGAAGGTTAACGATTCTCACTAAATTAACTTAGGAAGAGTTAGCGTTAATTCTTCATCAAAAGAATATTCCCCCAGTCCAATCGTTAACGACCCCGGTACAGAAATCTTACGGGAATTCCCTGTTGTTCGGCTTCTTTTAGACTGTATTGAACTCGGTCAACTCGTATACCTTTGGATTGATTGGGTTGGGGTTTCTCATAAAGACTAATCACCCCGCCCTGATTCGATAACATCACCGGACTTAGAGGCTGTATTCTCACCGCTTCTCCCGGTTGTAAAATTCGTTCAGATTCCTTTAAAACCTGATTCAGTTGTAACGGTTCATGTTTGGTATTCGATAACGTCCAGCCCTCCAAATTAACGGGTTCATTGGAAAGATTGATAATAGAAACCCACTCGGATTCCCGTTCATCAGCCGATGGATTGACCATCGCCGCCGCAATGAAAACGGGAAAGTGATCATCAGCAATCGCATCTCGGGGTTCGGAACCCGAAACCATTTCTTCGGGTTCATCGACCTCAATCCGTTCGGGAAATTGTTCGATATTCAGTTGCTCTCGCTTTTCGGGATTTTCATTAAATAACAGAGGATTTTTCTCGTAAATCTCATCATCAAATTCCAAACCAGTCAAGTTTTCAATTTCAGTAATCGTCACTTGATAGTTTTGAAAATTGAACATTTTATGACCCGTTTTATCTGCCAAAGCACCTTCATCCTGAAACATCAAAAAGGCGCGAACATCCAGTTGATGGGTGTCTTTATTGACAAAGCAAACTACCTTAAAAAAAGCCGAAGGAATTAATGCGGCTTCTCGTCCGGGAGGGGTAATTATTCGGGAAAAATCCCCATAAACAGGCCCGGTGAAAACGGTAATTTTACCATTACTATCTAGATTCAGGTCAAACACCCAATTTTCTAAAGCCAGCCATTCATCTTGATTAAAGTTTTCGTGCTGTAACGATCCATTGGAATAGTAAAACGTTTGATCAGAAGCCCGTTTAGCTTCTCGTGTTGTTTGTCCCCAAGCCACACTCGCCCGTCTGGCTAAATGTCCGCGATCCCAAGGATTACTCCGATAATAGTCATTATCGAGTTGAAAATCCGCACCGATACGGCTATCAATTTTCCAATCCTTAGTTCTTGGGACATTTTTGTAAAGATTCTGATCAACATTAAAGCAAGCAATAATTGGCGAACGTCTGACGCGATGGGTAATAATTGAATAGTTGACGTAGTGAGCGAAAATCTCATCCGCTAACAGGGAGTTGTGAAGGACATCACCCGCCAAGGATGGGGTGAAAGTCGGCACGGGAAGGATAATATTATTCCCGAGAAAATTCGGATCGTAACCCGCCATGATCGAATGATTCCTTTTTCTAGAAATTTAACTGTTCTCGAACTATTGCGCTAACGTAGATGAAAACGCCAACTTTGAGAGTTTTCTGATGCAGATCCTTTGATGCTGCGACCTGCGTTTAACAAACAATAATATTGTTGCACAAGCTGCTACAAATTGAGGTGATTAACATACATCATCAGCGAGTGCCTATAAACATCAAAATTTGTCAAAGGGAGAGGTTGACGGAGCAATGTGAGCTGTTTGCAAACTAATCAGGGGTAATTTTTGCTGTAGTTAAGCAATCTAATCGCTCTTGCTGTCTTCTCGCTTCATGTGAATCATCTATCAAGGAAATCACTTGTTTTACTTTGTCTATTTGCCCCTTAAAAAGATAGCTTTCAATCATGGAATTCAACTCATAATTGTTGATTAATAGACTATTCTGGGGTTGCTCCTGAATCAGTTTGAGGATTTGGTCATATCGGACAATCTTTTCCTCTAGAACCGCAACCATCCTTGCAGCCTGGATCATCAGATCGGCTTGCTCACGGGGAGAGAACTGGGCGCGGGGTCGCCATTCGGTCATAATATCCGTTTGACCTGAAAATACGGCGACTTCAAAAATTCGTTTAGCTGTCTGAGTTTGGTCAGCTACACCCATAGTTTCGGCGAATTGGATAAAATTGGTGATCGCCCCTCGTGGATCATCTAAACTGGAAGTAAACGGGATGAGAGCCGCCCGTTGCTCCAAATCTTCAATCTGCTTGAGATAATCGACCTCCAACGCATAGAGGCGATCAGCCGTTATGGTTTGCTGCTGAAGACGGAGGTAGCGTTCTAAATTATGTACCCACAGGAGCGGATGCTGATCCGCATACAGCTTAACCGTCGGCTGGCGACGGAGGAGTTCTTCGGCTTGGTTTGCGAGCGCCGTGCCGAGCCGCCCAGCCATTTCAGTCTGTCCCTGTAGCTGGAGCAGATGAATAGCCTGTATCGCTATGCCTTCTGGGAGGGACGGAGCAGGACGAATATCGATCAGAAAGTAAGGCGGACTATTGCTGGAGGATGGAGAGATATCCAGAGTCTCAGGTATGTTCCAGGGAGACAATTCTATCGGACTACTGGTTCCCACTTTGGGTAAAATCTCTTCACTCAGAGCAATGAGCTGCTGCGGTTTGCCCTCCTGGGCTGCAACACCAGCTACCCACCACCGCCAACTGTCCTGTACTTCAAACACTCCAACATCAATCACAAGCCGCATGGGCTTGGGGATCAGTCGTTGGGCTTCGTCAAAGCGTTTGGCTCGGACTGCTTCAGTGATTAAAAACTCAACCGCCTGGGTTTTGAGATTGAGTCGTTCAATAAACTGGAGCATTTCAGGTACATATCCCTGACTGCGGCTGAGGTCGTAGAGCGAACCGCTCCATTCGACATCGCGTAGAGTGCCAAAACCTGAGCCGAAGCCCTGTTTTTTGCCGATTTGACCCGCAGCAACCAACTGTTCTAAAGCCAGGGCTGCTTCCTTGGGGCGTTTTTGCTGGCGGGCTTCTCCGGCGATCGCTAACCAAGCCTTGGCACGCAGCGCGGGTTTCTGGCTCGGCAACTGTTTCGCCGCTTGAATCGCCGTCGTTACGCCGCCCGCCTGAGCAAAGGAAATAATGCCCTCTGTCGCAACATCGGCACTACTCTGAGGGATGGGGGAAGCTTTGAGCAATTGGGCGATTGTTTTGTCAAACAGGGCGAGGGCGGGTTTGACTTGTTTAGCCCGCAGGTAGGCGGATGCAATCCGAAACAGTTGTTCACTTTGTTGGGTCAGTATCGGAATTGCTCGCGCCGCCGCTTCCGCTTGAGACCATTGCCCCTGACGCAGATAGCTATCCACTAATTGATTGGGAAGGTTGTTTTCTAGGGGAGGCGATTTGGGGGATAGCGTTTTGAGGGTTGCCGTCGCGGCGGCGAGGCTGGCTTGTCCAAGAGACTTTTGACCCATCGTAAACCAAGCTTCCGCCAAGCTCCACTGGGTTTCTGCCTTAAGCGAGGGAACTGCAATTCCAACAAGGGTTTGATTGGCCTGCTGGAGTAGCGGTGTACTGCGCGATGGTTGATTCAACTTGTTGTAGGCGATCGCGGCAGCAATTAGGGCGCGGCTTTGGGCATAGTTGTAGCCAGGGGGGAGAGCTTTGGCTATCGTCACGAGTTGATCGACAAGGGGGAGGAGTTGCGCTCGTTGAGCCGCAGGAGTCCGTTCAATTAGACTCGGCAACAATGGGGTGAAGCGATCAATGGCGAGTTGGGTGGTGCGCGGAGTCCCGCTAGCAGCTTTGAGCAGATTAAGTATTTGCGTAATGTTGTCAGTCTTGCCAGCCGACACAGAGCTGGGGTCAACTGGCCCGTAAACCAGTCTTGTCCATTGAGCAAAGGCATAGACCTGTTGCTCATTCTGGCAGAAGGCTGAGATTTCTGTGGGCTTAGTCTGGGCAGTTGCGGACACCCCAGTGGAGAAACTGAGGATGGGGCTGGCTCCAAAGCCGAGTAGACAAATGAGGGACAGTAAACGCTTCATATTGAAGAACGATGTTAACAGTTAGTAATGCTTTAGCCCCCAGAAATAAGGATTAAACGTCCTGATCTTGACCGGGGCTTCTACCGTGTGCCTGTGATTGGCTGGCTCAAGGCACTCACTCAATATTCCCTTCATCATGCCCACCGTAATTCGGGGTAAAACGGGAGGTACTCGCCAACTGCAATAGCAGTACAGAAAAAAAGATCCCTTTTTTAGCCTCCCCAGCCGAAAACAGATTTTCACCAATTTCAAAATACGAAAATTAAAAATGCTGAAACTTTAAAAATTTAACTTTTCACATTGCCGAACATTTACGCAGGCGACAATTCGGCTTATCGGGGTTTGAGTAGCAACTGTACAGAAACTTACGCTCAGGGTGAAATCATTAACATATGTACCTTGACGAATTTTCCGGAATTCAACCGGAAACCGATGTAGCTCCCACTCTACAAAAGACAGGATTAACTTTAAAGGAAGAGTGATGGGGCGCATTTTCAGTTTTTTAAGCTACTTTCTTGTTAGTGCTTGTTGTGCGATTTTCTTGAACAAGCCAGTTCAAGGCTCACTCAGTTTTGAATCCACAGTTTCACAGGTATCTCAGCAGTTTGGAGACGCACAACCAAATTTTTCTAAGCATTTTGATGAGCTAAATATAGAAGGCTCAATCATAATTTCTGACTTGAATCAAAATCTGATATACCAACATAATCTTGAACGGAACACCACAGCTTTTCTACCCGCTTCAACCTTTAAAATTCCCAATTCACTCATCGCACTGGAAACTGGGGTTATTGAAAGTGATATCTCTGTTCTGACTTGGGATGGCATTGAGAGAAGTTTTCCCGAGTGGAACCGTGACTTGAACATGAGAAGTGCTTTCAGTGTTTCGGCAGTCTGGTTCTACCAAGTATTAGCTCGACGGATTGGCTACAAGCGTATGCAGCAATGGATTACCCAAATAGGCTATGGCAACCAAAATATTGGTAGTGCTGAGGAGATTGATACCTTTTGGTTGGATGGGGAGATACGCATTACTCCACAAGAACAGATTCAGTTTTTGCAGCGTTTATACAACAATGATTTGCCTTTTTCAGAAGAAACGATTGCTACGGTTAAAGATATTATGATTGTGGAACAAACGCCCGACTATACAATTCGTGCTAAGACAGGGTGGGCTGGTGTTGCTAGGATCGGCTGGTATGTAGGCTATGTAGAGCAAAATGGAAATGTTTACTTTTTTGCTACAAATCTCGATATTCAAGATCAATCCGCTCTTGGAGCGAGAAAAGAAATAACTCGGCGGTGTTTGATGGATTTGGGGTTGTTATAGTGCTGCGATCAAGAAGTGAGTTAAATGGGAAAGAACTGTACTGCAATAGATGACTGTCCTCGACGACAACCTGCCTGGGTTTCAGCATTGGTAACAAACAGGTTTCTAGCTAGGTCTCAAACACAATTCGATCTTTTTTTGCTTAATTAGTATCGCTGACGATACTGCAATTCTTTAAATGTCAAATAAAACGTCGTACCATTGTCTCGAATCAGTTCTATATCACCATCAAGTTGATCCATTAACGTACAAACCAATTCCATCCCTAAAGAATCAACCTGACGAAAATCGATATTTTGAGGAAAACCAATCCCATTATCACGAACCGTTAAAGCAACAACGTTATCCGAATTTTGATGCAACTTTACCCAAATTTTACCGGAACGATTGTGAGGAAAAGCGTGTTTAAAAGCATTAGAAACCAACTCATTCAAAATTAAACCACAGGGATGAGCTGTTTCCAAATTCAGACCAATTGATTCAACATCAAGTTCTAACTCAATCAAATCTCGATTGGGATCATAGGATTCCATAAGCTGACTAACGAGATCTTGAATATAATCTCCAAAATCAATTTGATCTAATCCGGTTGATTGATAAAGCTTTTCGTGAATTAACGCCATTGATTCAATCCGTTTCTGACTGTCTTGGAGAATTTTAATCACTTCGAGATTGTCAGTATAATCCGTTTGAAACTCCAGAATATTAGAAACAACCAACAAATTATTTTTCACCCGATGGTGAATTTCTTTGAGTAAAACTTCTTTTTCCTTGAGAGAAGTCTTAAGCTGACTCTCCGTTTGGTTCCGTTCAATCGCCGTTGCTAAAATATGCGCGACACTCTGAAGAAAATAAACATCATCTCGACTAAAAACTCTCTGTTTAGAGGTAGAAGCACTCAAAATTCCAAAACAAGAACTGCAACTTTCAATCGCAATACTAATCCCATAAAGATTGGAATGGCTATCAATAGAGGGAAAAGCAATCTGCTGTTCAATTAAATCTATTTCCTGATCTTTCGCCTGCTTAGATGCTGACGCGATTGAGTCATCCTGTTGATGATTTTGTTGCAGAGTTGCCGTTAATAACTTCAGTAAATCAGGATTTTGAATGGGAACATCTAACACCTGAGCTGACTCAACATTGAGACAACGAGCGACTCGAATTACAGTCTGTTCAATTAGCTGATCATAATCGATACCCGAAAGCGCCTTTTGTCCGAGATCGGCAATAATTGCTTGTTGGTAAGCTTTCGCTGCAATTTGATTCTGCACCTGTTGACGTTGGTTAATTTCATGGCGTAGTTTTTCATTGGTTTCTTGCAGTTGTGCGGTACGCTGTTCAACAATCGTTTCTAATTGTTGATTAAGCTCTTGCAGTTCCATCTCGACTTGCTTACGTTCACTAATATCCGTCAGCGTTCCTACAAAACCTTTCACAACACCCCAATCATCAAATTCCGGAATCACCTGTGCAAATACCCAAGTGATAATCCCATCGGCACGATGGAGTTTATATTCTAACTCGAGGGGTTGATAGTGATTTCGAGTCATCAACCAACTTTGCTCAACGTATTGAAGATCACTCGGATGTACCATTGTCGTCCAATACTGTCCAATAAATTCACGAAACCCTTGTCCGATAATTTCGCTAGTGCGTTCGTTCACGTAGAGATAATGACCTGCAATATCAGTGCGAAATATCCCCACCGGAGAGATATCCGCCAACGTCGCCAAGCGTCCCTCACTCTCAGCTAACGCCTCCTCAACCCGTCTGCGTTCGGTGATGTCTTCCGCCAAGCTGACAATACGATAAACCACCCCTAACTCGTTACGCACGGGAAAACTGCGTGTCCAAATCCAGCGCACTTCTCCATCAGAGCGAATAATCCGATATTCCTGATTAAAATTACCCTCTTTAAAACTCTCTAAAAAGTTGTCTTGTATTCTCTGTTGATCCTCGGGATGAATCATCTCTAACCACAAGCGGGGATTTTCATACAAACTCGCGGGAGACATCCCCCAAATCTGTTCAAAGGCGGGACTAATATAGAGAAGTTCAAAGGTATCAACCGACCAAATTAAGAAGACTTCTCGTATACTTTCAGCTAACTGACGAAACTTTTGTTCACTATCACGCAGTTGTTGTTCTGTGAGTTCCCGTTCCCGCAAAACTTGTCTAAGATTAGTATTAACTTTCTGAAGTTCGGCGGTGCGTTCAATCACCCGATGTTCCAGGGCTGCGGTGAGTTTTTGTAAAGCTTGTTCTGTTTGTTTGTGTGGGGTAATATCTTGAGCCACCCAAACAACAGTATCCTCAGATAAGGGGGAAATCTTTGCACTAAACCAAAAAATGCCTTGATCAGTATTCAAACGATATTCAAAGCTGACGACTTGTTGAGTGCGTAGAGCTTGTTGAATGGGATCGGTAAAATATTCAATCTGAGTCGAGCGAGAAAATTGTCGAATTGTTTCTTTAATAATCTCAGGATTGATCGGACAAAATTGGCTAGGCGGTGTATCTTTGACTTCTATTGAGCCATTTGTGAAATGAACAATTAAAACCAGATCGGTTAAGGCGGCGAGAAAGGCTCGAATTTCTTGTTGAGAAGATCGCAGTTTTTGATCAATGCGTTGGATCAGTTGACGTTGATTTGTTTCTTGTTGGATGCGTTGCTGTGCGGTGTGAAGTTGAGTAATATATTGAATGAGTTGATGTTTTAACTCCTCATTTTCTAGATGCTTGTCTGGGCGTTTTGATAACGGGGAATTATCCAGGGTTTTCGGATGTTCAACTGATTGTTTGACGACTGGGGTTGTGTTTGAAGTATTAATCGGTTTTAGAACTTGTAAAATCCGGTTGGCTGTAATCATACCCCGAATTTTTCCTTGAGCATTTAAGACGGGGAGTAGATCAATTTGATGATTTTGAAAAAGTGATAATATTGTAGAGATATCATACTGATCATCTTCGTTTAAACTCTGGCTTGGTGTGATCATCACCTCAGCCACCCTCAGATCAGCTAGATTTTTTCCGGTGGCGATCGCTTCTACGATCTGATGTTCTCCCAAAATCCCAACACAGTGATCGGCTTCTACAACCACTGTATACTGAGAGCGAGTCCGGCGATCGCCTGAGTGGTTGGGGTTTGTTACCTGACTCATCAAAATCACCGCTTCTTGAACCGACTGACTGGGGGTAACGCTGAATGATACCGGATCAACGATCTCATCAAAACGGGGTGAATAAACTGAAAGGGTATTCAATAACATGGGTTTTGGGGAAACTGCCTCAATTGGATTTTGAAATTTTTGAGATTCGGTACTATATTGAATATTGATAGAGTCTTTATAATTGGATCGGGTTTGTACTAAAAATTATGATGTTAATCTTAAGTTTAAATGGATTTTCTCAATCAAGCACACTTCTTGCTGATTTTTCCCAATATTTTTGGATTTAAAGGCGGAATACAAGTCTATTCTGCTTTCTTGCTGCAAGGCTTGCAACAACTCTATCCTGATGCCCGCTACGATGTATGTCTCAAATATGATCAACCAACACCCCAATCTTCTCTATTTCTTCCTCAAACCCATTTTCACTGTTTTGGTCAGTTTCCTCGCCTCCTACAAACGCTGTTAATGGCAGTTCAAATGATTTGGGTGGGAATTTGGCAACGACCTAGTTTATTGATCACAACCCATATCAATTACAGTATTCCTTGCTATTGGTTATACCGTCTGATAGGGATTCCTTACTGGATTGTCGCTCATGGTGACGAAGTTTGGAATCTACAACACCCTCTGTATCAAAAAGCCTTACGTCAGGCGAATTTAGTGATTACTGTTAGTCATTATACCCGCGATCGCTTACTAACAGAACAGTCCCTCCGGCCAACTCAGGTTAAGGTTTTAGCCAATACTTTCCAGGCGACTCGCTTTGATATCGCCCCTAAACCGCCGAACCTCTTGAAACGCTACGGCTTAACGGCGGATCAGCCTATTATTTTAACGGTTTCTCGGTTAGGACTCACAACCGCACCCTATAAAGGATATTATCAAGTTTTACAAGCCTTAGTGCAGGTTCGCCGCCAAATTCCTAATGTTCATTATTTCTTAGTCGGGAAAGGAGATGCACGCCCTGAGATTGAATCTTTGATCACTCAACTGAGTTTAACGGATTGTGTTACTTTAACCGGATTTGTACCGGATGAACAACTCAATGATTATTATCATTTGTGTGATGTCTTCGCCCTTCCCAGTCAAATCGAAGGATTTGGTATTGTCTATCTCGAAGCCTTAGCCTGTGGGAAACCTGTATTAGCCGGGAATCAAGATGGTGCTGTTGATCCGTTATGGGGTGGGGATTTAGGTTGTTTAGTTGATCCCGAAGATGTTAATGCGATCGCCGAAAATCTTATTAAAATTTTACAAGGTTCCTATCCCAATTCAAACCTTTATCAACCCCATTTATTGCGAGAAAAAACTATCGAACGATTTGCATTTGATCAATTTTGTGCTAATCTCGCCCAACTTTTACAGTGAACAGTATCCCGTAGGGGCTATTAATGAATCGCCCCTACCCGTAACTTAATTTTGAATTTTTTCAACGTAACCCCACAGGCTATAATCTCGACTCAACCAGCCGTGAAAAAATGCCATTTGACTGGGATTTTGTTGCACCCGCTTGTAACGATACAGAATGCGTTCATTCACCATTTGTAGCGCCGTATATTTGTTATTTCCACGACTGAGTGCTTCGATTGTCAACCCATCAAATACACCCGTTTGCGGTAAACCTAACGCTTGTTGTAAAAACGTAATCGAGTTTTGAATTCCAAAATTCACCGCCGTATCAAACATCACAATTGCTAAAGCCGGGTGCATTTTAGCAGATTGGGAAGCATCCCAATATCCCTGATAAATTTCTAATAGTTCAGTATCCGACATTTGCGTAACATCAAGCGGCGGTAAACCCCGTCTCGCTCGATAAGCATTATACTCGGTTTGGAGAATTCCTCGGTAGGTGCGACCCCCCACATCGGCAGGGTGATCACTAAACCCTCCTTCAAAATACAGCGTGAAGGCTAAAGCTGCATCAAATAAGCGTTTTTCATAGTTATTTACGGCTTGCGCCACACCCAGGCGACCCAGAGGCACGGCAAAGGTTAGGGTTAATAACAAGATAGCGCGAATCAGGTTAGATTTCAGCAGTTTTTGACCATTGGGTTGGATCAAGTTCATAGCAAAACTTTCGGGTTCAATAGGTAGAGTATTTAGCGTTGAGTTCGTCCAACCGGATGTAGGGCTGGCACGGCTTACAATCGGTGAAACTGCTTTATAAAACTGATATAACGCGGTATAAACCGTGTTAACGTTTATTTCCTGCATCACCCCGGACTGTCGGCAGCACCCGGTCAGACAGGCAAATCAGCCGAGAAGCCCTCGGCATAATGTAATAAATTTAGGCTAGCATTATAGTCACGATCTTTGACTTCACCGCAAGCCTGACAGTTGAAAACCCGTTCTTTAAGCGGCATTTCTTGAACGTGACCACAGATTGAACAGGTTTTAGTTGACGGGTAAAATCTATCAGCAAAAACTACAACTGAGCCGTACCACTCGGACTTATACTCAACTTGGCGGCGAATTTCATAAAAAGCAGAATCAGCAATAGCACCTGCTAACTTATGATTTTTTAACATCCCAGAAACATTCAAGTCTTCTAACCCGATAACTGCGTGATTTTTGCATAGCCATGAGGTAAGTTTATGAATTGCATCTTTTCGGATGTTAGCCACTCTTTGATGTGCTTTTGCCAGTTTCAGTCTAGCTTTATTCCTGTTGTTAGAACCCTTCTGTTTTCTAGAAAGTTCACGCTGAAGTCGAGCTAGATTTTTTTGAGCTTTTTTGTAAGCTCTGGGATTGGCAAAAACAGTACCATCTGAACAGGTAGCTAAGACTTTAACCCCAACATCAACACCCAGATAAACTCTTGATTTTATGGTGTGTTCTGGCTCAAATTCGTAAGCGACAGACAAATACCAAGAATCAGCGCTCCTGCTTATTGTGACTCGTTTGGTTTGAATTTCAGGAAGGGCTTCGTAAGTGTTAACCCATCCAATAAAAGGAAGCTTCAATCTCCTCCCTGAAAACCTCATTACTTTGCCACAATTGTCAATAGTAAAGCTATCATTTCTGCCTTTTTTCTTGAACTTAGGATGTTCAGCAATGCCTTGAAAAAATCGGCTAAATGCTTCTCCCAAGTGCATGAAGGCAAATTGATAAACTCTAGAACTTAGCGTTGACTGCCAGGAATATTGAGGTTTGACGTGATTGGTGTAGAACTTTTTAAGCTTATTCGCAGAAGGTTTTAAACCCTGTTTGTAAGCTTCATTCCAGAGATTTAAAGCCCAATTCCAAACCCATCTAGAATATCCGGCGTGGGTCGCCATTAAAGTCTTCTGTTTGTTGTTCAGTTTTAACTTGGTATGATAGGCTCGTTGCATAGATCTATTATCTGATCTTACAGATAGTACCGTGTTGTACCATAAATCGTCTACTAAGTTACTGCTCTCGCCTCAAGATAGCAGAAGATGAGACATTTGCCTATAGATTTGCGATAAAATCTTCATCAACATCTCGAAAACTTCTAAAATAGGGGATAAACTTTTACCTTGACCCTTTACTGAAGACTGTTCTAATGCGTCCCGATTTCGGTTTATCGTCGGCTGACCTTAACGCTAATTCTGCTGAAGCGTTGACTCTACAGGCTGAAATCAGCTATGCTCAGGGAAATTTTACCTCAGCGATCGCCAATTGTGAACAGGCGATTGTCTTACAACCGAGTTTCGCGGCGGCTTATGTGACGTTAGGGAATGTTCGACAAGCTCAAGGTTTGATTGATGCGGCGATTCGTTCTTATACTCAGGCGTTAGAACTTGACCCCAATTTAGCACAAGCTCATGCCAATTTAGGCAGTATGTTTTATAAGCAAGGCTTGCTAGATGAAGCAATTACTTATTATCGTCAAGCATTATCGCTGAAGCCCAATTTTGCCGCCGTATATTGGAATTTGGCGCTGGCGTTACGAAGACAGGGAAACGAACCGGAAGCCCAAATTTGTGAACAAAAAGCTGTTGAATATCAACCTCAACTTGCAGGTGCTAATTTCTTCTTTAATCAAGGGAATAAACAGGCTTCTCAAGGAAAGCTAGATGAAGCGATGAACTCATGGGAGCAAGCGATAAAACTTGATTCCAATCTCGCCGAAGCTTACTGTCAGATTGGCATGATTTTACGCTATCGAGGCGAACACAAGCCCGCAATTTCCCAGTTTGAAAAAGCGCTGGAAGTGAAACCGAATTTAGTTCCGGCTCATCAACATTTATGCGGCATTTTTCGGGATTCTTCGGATTTGGCAGCAGCACGTCAAGCGGTTAATCGCTATCGTCAACAGTGCAGTGATACCGATCCAATTATGACGGCGATTTATTCGATTAGTACCCATCAAGTCTCGGGGTTGAATCAAATTGCTAAAGACCAATTTTTGGTGTTAGAATCTCAACTCGATCAGCATCTCAACCACACCACAGATATAGAAATTCGTTCACTGTATGCGAACTTATTATTTAGTTTACCCTATTTGCGGGATAATTTAGCCGAAAATTCTCGATTCATTCAAAAAATTTCTCAACGCTATATCGAGCAAATTCTGCAACCCAACCGCAGCCTTTATTTCCTAGACTATTCTCAGCCATCATCTCAACAGCAGTTAAAAATAGGGATTATTTCCAGTCATTTTAATCGTCATGCAGTGGGTTGGTGTAGTTTAGATATTATTCGGGCGTTATCCCAAATTACCCCAGAGATTTATCTTTATTTTACAGATCGACCAAAAGTTGATGATCGCACCGCTCTATTTCAACAAATTTCTCGCAAACTTTACGAACCCAAACATTATCCCAACGGTTTACCCGATGCTCGAGAAATTAGCCAAGAAATTCGACAAGATGAGATTGATATCTTAATCGATTTAGATGCAATTAGTATGCCCATTCATACCGATATTCTTTATGCTCAACCTGCTCCCGTATGTCTATCTTGGTTAGGGTTTGATGCGCCTTATCTTTCAGAAAAAAATTACTTTTTATGTGATTGGCACAGTCACCCAGAAGGACGTGAACAGTATTATACTGAACAATTAGTCAGAATGCCTGATAGTTTTGTCGCCGTTTCAGGATTTGAGAGAATGGCGGTAAATCGAGAGAATCTTCGCAAAGCTTACCGCATTGGTTTAGATCAGGTTGTTTATCTCTGTGTTGCACCGGGACGCAAGTTTAACCGAGAATTAGTACAGGCTCAAGTTGCTATTCTCAAACAAGTTCCTAATAGTATTTTAATCCATAAAGCAACCGGAGATATAGGTGTTTTTCAAGGCGCTTATGGGGAAGCTTGTCAAGCCGTTGGAATTAGTCAACATCGAGTCAAGTTTATTCCTCGATTTCCCACCGAAGAAGAACATCGCCAAGTTTATGGTTTAGCGGATGTATTATTAGATTCCTATCCTTATAATGGCGGGACTCACACCTTAGAAGCGTTGTGGTTTGAGGTTCCGGTTGTGACTCGAAAAGGCGAACAATTTTTATCAAGAATGGGCTATTCTTTTCTACGAGGCGTCGGTGTAGAAGCAGGAGTTGCAGAGTCTTGGGAAGAATATATTAACTGGGGAGTGCGGTTTGGAGAAGATATCGCCTTCAGAAGAACCGTTCAAACTCAGTTAATTAAAGCTAAAGAATCAACGAATTTAGCGCCCTTATGGAATCCGACTTTATTTGCTGAAAATCTCTATAAAATTTGTGGTAAACTATTAAGCGATCGCTAATCATCGTTATTCAAATCTAGAGATTAAAGTCCCCCAATAATCCCCCCTAGCCCCCCTTCAAAAGGGGGGAAAAGAGTAATTAAGTCCCCCTTTCTAAGGGGGATTTAGGGGGATCTCCCAGAGGATTTAGAGTAATTAAGTCCCCCTTTCTAAGGGGGATTTAGGGGGATCTCCCAGAGGATTTAGAGTAATTAAGTCCCCCTTTCTAAGGGGGATTTAGGGGGATCTCCCAGAGGATTTAGAGTAATTAAGTCC
>NZ_JAYGHR010000076.1:89861-93498 GCF_034932365.1 Limnoraphis robusta BA-68 BA1
CCCTTTCTAAGGGGGATTTAGGGGGATAAACCTCAACGCAACCCCTCCAACACCTCATCTGTAAACGGATTTTTACCCTTTTTCAGCGACTCTATCCAACCTTTTCGCTGTGCTTTTTCCTTCTCATCATCCGTCCATTCAACGAACATTTCAAAATCCTTAATCGCCCCGTCAAAATCACCCGTTAACGCCCGGGCAACACCCCGACTATTAATATAATTTTCATTTTTAGGCGTAAGTTTAACGGCATTTTCACAAGCAAACATCACCTTCGACCCTTGTTTATTCAGGCTACCATTCCAACACAGTTTATTCCAATCCCAAGCATCTATTTTTAAATCAGCATCTAATTTTTGAGCCTTTTCAAACAGAACTAATGCCTCATCTATTTTACCATTTTCTGCTAAATTCTTTCCTTCCAAAATCGAAGCAATAGCATTAGCTTTATTGTCCGGGTTAAACGTTAAACTGGGGTCAAATTCTAACGCCGTTTTAAACGCTAAAATTGCTTCATCAACTTTATCCCTTTCTGCTAACGACTCTCCACTTCTCACTAAACTCGCTGCTGAACTTAAACTGAAATTAGGGTCAAGTTTAACAGCCTGTTTAAACTTAGAAACCGCTTCTTTAATTTTACCATTTGCTGCTGACTGTTCGCCCTGCAAAAACCAAGCCGTTGCCGAAGCTTCTACCCCACAAAGACGCCGTTCCTCCTCGGTGACATTGGGGTTATTTTTCAGGTAGTCACTCACCACTGTACAACCTTCTGCGATCAGGTCATCAAGATTAACCGTCAACAACTTCACCGTGTTGTCTAAACTCGCAGAAGCAATCATTTCCCCGTTGGGGCTAAATGCCACACCGTTGACAGAACTCTCATGCCCCTCAAATGTCTTGACCAAGATGCCCTCGGGGTTCCACAGTTTCACGGTATTGTCCACACTCGCAGAGGCAATCATTTCCCCATTCGGGCTAAATGCCACAGCGTAGACAGGACTCTCATGCCCCTGCAAAGTCTTCACAAAAGTGCCATCTAGCTTCCACAGTTTCACCGTCTTGTCCCCACCCGCAGTTGCAATCATTTCCCCATTCGGGCTAAATGCCACAGCGTTGACACCATTCTCATGCCCCTGCAAAGTCCTCACCAAGATGCCCTCGGGCTTCCACAGTTTCACGGTATTGTCAAAACTCGCAGAAGCAATCATTTCCCCATTCGGGCTAAATGCCACACCGTAGACCCAATTCTCATGCCCCTGTAAAGTCTGAACTAAAGTGCCATCGGGCTTCCACAGTTTCACGGTGTTGTCATAACTCGCAGAAGCAATCAATTCCCCGTTGGGGCTAAATGCCACACCGTAGACCCAATTCTCATGCCCTGATAGCGTCTTCACCAAAGTGCCATCGGGCTTCCACAGTTTCACGGTGTTGTCAGAACTCGCAGAGGCAATCATATCCCCATTCGGGCTAAATGCCACACCCAAGACAGGATTCTCATGCCCCTGCAATGTCTTCACCAAAGTGCCATCGGGCTTCCACAGTTTCACCGTGTTGTCCCGACTCCCAGAGGCAATCATATCCCCTTTCGGGCTAAATGCCACAGCGCTGACACCACTCTCATGCCCATTGATACTATTCTGTTCTTGGGGTCGGTCGAGAACTTGGTGAAGGACTGACATCACCGTCCCCTCTGTATTCTGTTTTGACCAGAGAGAAGTCGGTAATTTTTTCAACTCTTGGCTTGCTTTCAGTGCTTCTACAATTGATTGAAGTCCTTGCTTAGAGGAGAGTAATTCCTTTGCATTCGCACTGGTGAGGCGAACTTCTGTTAAGTTTAGATCGTTATGTGCTTGTTTGAGATAAAGAGCCGCTATCGTTGAAGTTAAACCCAATATTCCTATCGTAATCAAAGAAATCAGAGAAGCGCGTTTTTTTGCTTGTTTTAAAACATCATTAGCTTGTTTTAAAATCTCATTGGCTTGTTTTTCTGCGGCTAATGTCGCCTGAATTTCTCGTTTATCAAGTTGTTCACTGGCTGCCAAATACTGATAATCTTGGTCGCTCAAACTTTTGCCCGTTGCCCAGGTTTTCGCCTCAGTTAACGCTTCCCCTTTCAACAACCGGGACTCATCGGTTCGACCGGATTTTTCCCAAGCGTTAATGGCTGAGGCGTAGGGTCGTAATTTTGCCAGTTGTTCTTCGACCCAATTTAAGTTAAAAACCGCCTGATAAACCGAGTTATAAACCCGCAGTTTTCCCTGTGTTTGAACGACTAACCCCGTCAGTCTCAATATCATTTGTTCCGGGCTATTATCGGCGGGTATTTCTTTGTTTTGTAGGATTTGTTGATAGAGTCCTAATAAACGTCCGGTGCGTTTTTCTTCGGCTTTCAACAGGCGATCGCGTAGCGTCCTTAAATGTTCGGGATTGTCTTGATATTCCCACTGATTAATAATTTTCTCTCGCACCAATTCCGCCACCCAGTCAGCTTCATTTCCCGGTGTGATTTCGCCTGACTTTTCCCGAATTAGTTTACAAACTTTCTGGGTTAAAAAGGGTTGTCCGTTCGTCCAATACAACACCGCTTCTAACACCGCTTGGGGATTTTCAGTTAATGAAATAAACCCATTTTTTAGCGGTTCGGCTTCGTTTATTTGAAAGCCATTGAGTTCGATAGCGTGACCAATATTAAAAGGGGTTCGTCGTTGGTCTTGAATTAAATCAGAGGGTGTTGTTACGCCCAATAACGCAAAGGTTAAACGTTGATAAATGGGTTCATCGGCGCGTTTGTTGTAGCAGTCTCGAATAACAGCAAAAAAGTCATCAATATTAAAGGGTAAGCTGAGAATACTATCTATTTCGTCAATAAAAATAACTATATTTAGAGGAACAAGTGGTAAGAGTTTATCGCTAAAAAATTTACTAAATCTGCGAATAATAGACAGAGAGTTGAGACTTTCCCACCATTCCTCTAAATCAAAGATTTCGTAGAGGTCTAAATTATCTATTATCGCATCAATCACGCTCAAATACCACTGTTCCGGCGTAATATCAAACGTTCCAATTCCGGTAATATCTATTGCCACACAAGCAACATCTTCGCTTTGGAGTCGTTGCATTGTCCGCACTCTTAAGCTAGATTTCCCCATCTGACGACAGTTGAAAACATAGCAAAAATCACCGGCTTTTAGTTTATTATAAAAGATGTCATCGGCTTGTCTTTTTACATAGGTTGGGGCGTCTGGGGGTAGACTTCCTCCGACTTGATAGCTAAAATTCGACTCAGATGAATGAATCATTATATTAGTCCGGTTGATTAATGCGTGTTCTGGGACAGGGCGGGTTTTTTTAATTTAGTAATGGGTATCAGAGATGGTTTAGAACCCGCCCCTACATAATCATAATCGATTAATCGGACATGATCTAACTGTTTTTATTTCATCTGTAGGGGCGGGTTCTGTACAAATGTATGTTTCCCGCAAGTAACCTATATAAACCCCTTATTGCTGTTTGTATTTCATCTGTAGGGGCGGGTTCTGTACAAATGTATGTTTCCCGCAAGTAACCTATATAAACCCCTTATTGCTGTTTGTATTTCATCTGTAGGGGCGGGTTCTGTACAAATGTATGTTTCCCGCAA
>NZ_JAYGHR010000077.1:0-92851 GCF_034932365.1 Limnoraphis robusta BA-68 BA1
CACTGTCAACTCGTACTCATAAATGTAGTTGTGGATGTGAATTGCAACGTGACCACAACGCAGCCCTGAACATTCTCAAGAAAGGATTAGGTACGGTAGGGCATATCGGAACCAAGCTCATAGAGCATAACGCTTCTGAAGAGACGACCTATGAGTTGACGGGTTAAAACCAGTCAGTGAAAGCCGACTCGTTGAAAGAAGAATCCTCGTAATTTATTGCGAGGAGTGTCAATGACAGCTCGGGCTGATTCGTGAGTTGATCTAAAATGAGTTTGATATTTTGTTGATTCAGAGCGCCATCTAACCTTACCTTGCTTCTCGATTATGACTTCAGTACCCGTAGTTCGTAGCGATACCGAAATCCCACCTATTTTCACACCCTCTCCGACACCGACTCCCACACCCACACCGGGAGAACCCACACCCACACCCACACCGGGAGAACCCACACCTTCCTTTGATGATGCCAGACGAATTGATGATCCCACAGGTGATACGCTGCGAGGAACAACAGGTGCAAATTTACTCCTGGGTGATTCTGGCCCCGATACGATCTACGGTGGGGGAGGGGCTGATTCGATTTATGGACGTGGCCCAGAAGATAATGATGATAGTGGTGACTCTCTACTGGGAGAAGATGGGAATGATCGCTTATTTGGCAATCAGGGACTTGATACTCTACTCGGCGGTGACGGCGATGATACGATTTTTGGGGGTCAAGGGAATGACTTGATTTTTGCGAGTGAAGAAGACTCAGATCGAACCAATGATGAGGAGTTATTATTTGGGAACTCGGGTAATGATACGCTGGTCGGGGGTTTGGGTGATGATACCCTCTACGGAGGTCAAGAAAATGATAGTCTATTTGGACTTGAAGGTGATGACTATCTCTCGGGCGATCGCGGTAGTGATACGCTATATGGGGGTGAAGGCGAAGATTCTTTTGTGATTGGTCGGGCAGGAGAGACTTCTATCGCTTCCCAAGCCGATGTTATTCTTGACTTTACCGACAATGATGATGAAATTCTCCTCACAGATGGTCTACGTTTCGGAGATTTAGAGATTGAAGATACAACAATTGGCGGACAAAGTGGTGCTTTGATTCGGATTGATATAGATAGTAACACGAACGATTTGTTTATTGGGTTTGTTGTTGGGGTCAATGCGAATGATCTCTCATCAGGTGATTTCCGCACCTTAAGTCAATAAGTTGTTAAAATCAATAAGCGTTTGAGCCTTTATTCGTTAAAATATGCAGGGCTTTCTCAATCTTAATAAATCGGCGGGTTGGACTTCCCACGATTGCGTGGCAAAGGTGCGTCGTCTCCTGAAGTTAAAACGAGTCGGACACGCAGGTACACTAGATCCGGCGGCTACGGGAGTTTTGCCTTTGGCAGTCGGAAAAGCCACTCGTTTGCTACAATTTTTGCCGTCTCAAAAAGCTTATCGGGCGACCATTCGCTTTGGGGTTACAACGACAACGGATGATTTAGAAGGTGAAACTCTCACGACTCAGAAAGTTCCTGAGTTAAAGTTAGAACAAATTCAGGCGATTTTACCCCATTTTTTAGGTAAAATTGAACAAATTCCCCCTCGTTATAGTGCGATTCAAGTTCAGGGAAAACGGTTATATGATTTAGCCCGTCAAGGAAAAGTGGTAGAGATTCCCAAGCGAACCGTTGAAGTCTTTGATATCAAAGTTCTAGATTGGCATTCCCGAGAGTTTCCTGAATTAGAGTTAGCGATTCATTGTGGGTCAGGGACTTATATTCGCTCAATTGCACGGGATTTAGGTGAAATGCTGCATACCGGGGCAACATTAGCCAACTTAGTTCGCACTCAAAGCAGTGAGTTTTGTTTAGAAGAGAGTCTCACCATAGAAGCGTTAGAAATGCAGATTCAGCAAGGCTGTTTTCAACCGATATCGGCGTCTGTGGCTTTGAAACATTTAAAAGCGATGACTCTCAATTCGGCTGAAGATGCTAAACGTTGGTGTCAGGGACAACGGATTGTCTGTGAATCTGAAAATACCACTCCCTCGATTTTAAGAGTGTATCATCCGGATGGTTTACTATTGGGGCTAGGTCAACTAATTTTCAACGACTCCCAAAGCGTTTTAAGTCCTCAAATCGTTCTAACTGAATCTGAAGTTGCTCTCAATCAGGGCAAGGCAAACTGAACCCAGTCATGCCCTACCCAAAAGAGATTAAACCTTAGAATACCTCGAAATCTCCAACCGTGAGATCGGGGTTGTTCAAGAAGGTGGCAACAAGTTCTCCATCAAAGTACAGTTCACCTGTTTCTCGGACATAAACCAAAGGAGTCTCTGCGTCCCCTCTTTGAGCATCGACATCAACCGCAGTAAACTCGGTAGCTTCAACATCTCCACCCAGAGAGGAGAACACATCCCCACCTAGAGCAATTGTTTCTCCAGAGGCAAAGTCTACTACTGTGTCTGCATTGGCTTCACCCGTCTCGGTAAAGACGAAAGTATCGGTTCCTGCACCCCCAATTAAGCGATCTTGTCCCTTATCACCCAAGAGAGAGTCGTTACCGTCTCCACCTTGGAGAGTGTCATTGCCTTGACCGCCGAATAGGGTGTCACTTCCGGCTCCACCTTGGAGAGTGTCATTGCCTGCGTTGCCGTAGAGGGCGTCATCATCATCGCCGCCATTCAGCAGGTCGTTGCCCTCACCCCCAAACAGAGTATCGTTACCGCCGCCTCCATCTAGGGTGTCATTACCCAGATCCCCTTGTAGTCGGTCATCATCATCTCCACCCAAGAGATAATCATCTCCTTCACCACCATAGAGGGCATCACTTCCTGAGCCACCTTTGATGGTGTCGCTACCTTCGTTTCCAAAGATCTCGTTGTCTCCCTCTCCACCAATAATGGAGTCATTGCCACTCAAACCAAAAATGGTGACATCGGCTTCAGCACTTCCAACAACAATCACATCATTTCCGCCTTGTCCTCGGATTTCTGTGACACCAGTCAGGGTCGGTTGGATTCTATTTGCGCCAGAGGCTTCTTCACCAATGACGAGGTTTCCTCCACCTATTCCACCACCTACAATCTCTAAACTAGAACTTCCACCAATATCTGACATATCTCCTCCGCACGAGAGTTGTACACTTGAATTTCAACAATGGGATTCTACAATAGGAACCGCTAATCTGGTAGACTCAATCTGTTATTTGAGTAAAAACTTACCAGATATTACGCTTAGTTTAAGCCAAATCCGGTCTGGCTTACTTAGAAAAATAACAGAATACCCAGTGTATCAAAACACTATAGGATCTAGGGGATAACTGGGCATATTTTAGTGGCTTGACTTTAAGTTTTCATTATGGGACACTTATTTGTCCTCACTCGGGTGAGGGATAGTTATCAACAAGTCAATTCCTAAAAATTCTGTACTAGAATATCAGAAGTGCTTGAGAGAATGCAATAGATTGGGGTACAGAATGCGAAACAATTGGATGCAGCCAATACCAAAAATCTGATGCAAACTAAGCCTCAATCACCTCCTCAATTAAAACACTCTCACCCTCAGACCCCCTATTTAAAAAACACCTCGGAAGAACTATTCTTGCTCAACTGTAGAATTTTATCAGGTTTCGCTTCGGAACTATCTGATCACAGATGAGGTCAGGAAACGGGGGCCGGGACAGACGAACTAGAGAAACACCAAATAAAAACTATGTGTCACCATATCATCTAGCGTGACAATATTTGTGCGTGAAATGTTCCCGACCAATCCCAAAAACTGAGAAAATAAACAAATTGGGAAAATAGGCGACGAATTGGGCCAGGATGTCCGACTAAAAGTAGCAAGCGTTTGGGGTTTGAGGGTGACGGATCAAGGATTGGAGTGATCAAGACCTGAAATCTTGAACTTCTGTTCTGAAGCTGGGTTTATACGTCGTGCTGAATTCGTTAAAATTCTCACAGTATCTCAAAAAATTCTATGACTAAACCACGTTTTACCATAAAAAAGGCTTGTTGTATTAATCAAAAGTTTCCACAAATCCCTTTAGTCCCTATCTTCTCCCCAGTCAGAATCCGTCAATTGAGTTTAACATTAGTGTTGGGAGTCACCCCATTACTGGCAACCCCTACCCTAACCAACGCTCAAATTTCCCCTTCTCCTAGCCAACTGTTTCCTCAAACTCCCCAAAGCGAACAATTTGTTCAAGCCCAAGTCGTTTATGTTGATCCCGTCAATGGGGTTGATAGCGAAACTTCTGGAAATCAAGCCAATCCCTATCAAACCCTAACCTACGCCCTGCAAAAAGCAAAATCCGGTGTGACGGTACAACTCGCCCCTGGAACCTACAGCCAACAAACCGGAGAAATCTTCCCCATTTCTGTTCCCGACGGGGTAGTGCTTCGCGGTGATGCTTCTAATAATGGTCAAAATGTGGTGATTATGGGGGGCGGAAATTTTGTCAGTCCTACTTTTGCTCGTCAAAATGTGACACTGAGAACTGTAGGAAACAGCCAAATTAGCGGAGTCACCGTCACAAACCCCAACACACGCGGAACCGCTTTATGGGTTGAATCCTCTGCACCTACAATTAGCAATTCAACGTTTGTTAATAGCAAACGAGATGGTATTTTTATTAGTGCAGAAGGTAATCCCAAAGTTGAGAATAACATTTTTGCTCAAAATGAAGGGAATGGGATTTCAGTGGCGCGTTCAGGTCAAGGAGAAATCCGCAGCAACTTATTTCAAAATACCGGATTTGCTA
This sequence comes from Limnoraphis robusta BA-68 BA1, assembly GCF_034932365.1. NCBI lineage: Bacteria > Bacillati > Cyanobacteriota > Cyanophyceae > Oscillatoriales > Sirenicapillariaceae > Limnoraphis > Limnoraphis robusta. The sequence goes on from NZ_JAYGHR010000077.1 coordinate 4,756, forward strand.
TTTCTATTAATGACCAAGCGGCTCCTCAAATTGTTGAAAATAAAATTATTGAAAACCGAGATGGAATTGTGGTTTCCCATACGGCTCAACCGATTATTCGCAATAATCTGATTGAAAATAATACCCGAGATGGAGTTGTAGCGATCGCTCAATCTCAACCCAATTTAGGAACCTCTGAAAATCCTGGAAATAACATCATTCGCAGCAATGGTCGCTATGATGTTTACAACGCGACTCGCGGAAACACCCTGTTAGCGGTGGGGAATGAGATTGACGAAAGCCGAATCTCCGGGGCGGTGGAATTTGTAGCGGCATCTGTGAATGCACCGAATGTTGATCTGGCGGCGGGTACTTTATCTGATTTACGGGGTCATTGGGCGCAGGCTTATATTGAGGCTTTAGTCGCTCAAGGAATTATGTCTGGGTTTGATGATGGTTCCTTCCGTCCCGATGAACCGATGACTCGAGTACAATTTGCGGCAATTGTCCAGAAAGCGTTTTCACCCGCTCCCCAACAACCGATGGCTGACTTTAGCGATGTTTCTGCGAATTTCTGGGGATACAACGCCATTCAAACCGCATATCGGGGGGGTTTTCTCTCGGGATATCCTGATGGTCAGTTTAGACCGAATGAACCGCTTACTCGGATTCAAGGGATTGTCGGGTTAGCGAAAGGTTTGGGTTATACTTCTGAGAATACCGATGTTTTATCGGTGTATCGCGATCTCAATGATATTCCCAACTGGGCATTACAAGACGTTGCAGGAGCCACCCAGAAGCAACTGATTGTTAACTATCCTCAACAAAATCAGTTAAATCCCAATCAAGTCGCCACTCGTGCCGATATTGCTGCCTTTGTTTACCAAGCTCTGGTCAACGCGGGAAAAGCCCAAGCGATTGATTCGCCCTACCTCGTAAGTAATCCTTAGAAGCAGAATTCGGGAACAGGAAACAGTCACCCGATATCCAACCTCTGTACTTTACAACAGAACACCAGTCCTTCCGAGGAGGAAAGCTGGTGCTTTGTTTTGCTTGTTATAGTTAGGGTCTTTATTAAAGCTGACCCCATTTGAACGATAAAAAGGGATTTATACTTAGGGTCTTTATATTTGCTGACCCCATTTGAGCTTGTTTATACATTTTTGCAGGGATCATCGAGAATCTTTTGTTTCGTAATATTTTCTTTATTTTCTTTTGTTTACGGGATATATCGCTTTGTCTAAAATTGTAAAGTTATGTTACTTGGACTGGGAGGAACGACGGGCGATTCGTTTTTCCAGACGAAACAGCCACACCATCAAAGCCACAACTCCCACCTGAAGGGCAAAGTTGGGTAAAGCAGTCGAAACTTGTCGCCCTGCTAACAGTTGCGCCAAAAATACTAAAGCCCCAATCAAGCCAGAAGCCCCAAATCCTACATAAATAAATTGCCGTAGCCCTCGGTACGGGGCTTTGAGTTCAGCTTTGAGACGTGCGTATTTTTCGGGTGAGAGTTGACTCTTAGGAGGCTGACGGTTTGAGTTAGAATTGGACATGAATTTTTGCCAAGAGCTGCTCGGTATATCTTACTACAGGTAATGATCAGTGTTTCCCTGGCTGGGGGAAGGGAGTTGACAAGCGAAGGCGACTTTTGGTATAGTTGGGATATAAATTTTTATAATTGGATGCAAGCAAAAATATTTTTTTCACAACCACCCCATTATTATATTTATAATACCCGAACCGCCCCCGAAAAGTCAATAGGGAAGGCAAAAAAAATCGCGAAATTTTCGGGAAAGATCAAGGATTTAATCTGAGACTTGCCGGACATCTCCGGACAATACGGTATAATGTCCGAGAAGAGTTGAGTAGTGATCTATTGCCAAATATGTCAAACCCAAGGAAGCGGCCCAAACCCTTGGAGTCAACGAACGAACCCTCCGCCGATGGGAAGAGAATGGTTCAATTGAAGCCATCAGAACCCCCTCAGGACAAAGACGGTACAACATCGAGTCTTATGCCGCTAGAGCTGGCAACAACCGGAAAGTTGTCCTCTATGCCAGGGTCAGTAGTCGCGCCCAACAAAGGGACCTCAACCGACAAGTTGCAGCACTCTCCAACTTGTACCCCCAAGCCGAAATCGTCTCAGAAATTGGGGGCGGACTCAACTTCAAGCGAAAGAAAATGCTTGCTTTACTGGGACAAATTTTGTCAGGAGATGTCCGCATGGTTGTCGTTGCCCACAAAGACCGATTGGCTAGATTTGGATTTGACTTGTTTCAATGGCTCTGTGAACAAAACCGGTGTGAACTCGTGGTTCTCAATGAAACAAGTCTCAGTCCAGAGCGAGAAATGGTTGAGGACATCCTCGCCATCCTCCACTGCTTCAGTTCCCGACTCTACGGACTTCGTAAATACATTGCTCAGGTCAAGGAAGATTCGGATTTACCCAAGCCCTGAGTTAAATCAAGTCTGGCGCAAATGGCTGGCGGCTTGTCGATACTGTTACAACCAGGCGATTGCTATGTCCAGGAGTGGTAAACGCCTAAGCAAACTGAAGTTACGCAATCAGGTAATGCAAAGTGACTTGCCCGAATGGGTCAAAGAAACCCCCTGCCACATTCCAGGGCCGTTTCATTCTCGGTTCAAAAATGCGATCGGCAAATCTTAGAAGCCTTTCTCTGTAAAGAAAAGGAGGATTATTTCAACAGTTTTGAGATTTTCTGTTTAAATAGAGCCTAAAACTTGCCCCCCATCAAAGGTTTAGCGATCGCAAAATTTTAGAATGAAACAGCCCTGCCTGCCACATTCGGCAAAATGCCATCTTTGACGCCCACCTAGCTTTTGCTGCCAGTCGAGATGCCAAGTTTAGAAGTTGCCGTGACCGTTCTCAAGCTATCAAGTTTAATGATGCCAATTTTTCGTCAGGGACTTGGTATCCCAGGCTAACGAAAAGATTGACGTTCACAACTTCAGAACCCATCCCATCAACTTGTGACCAAGGGACTCAATTGGTTTTTGCTAAGGGGCGGTGGTTTGCAATTTTTCCTCAGCCTGTGAAGTTGAGCAAGTCTGAATCGACGGGGGTGATTTCATTAGATCCGGGGGTCAGAACTTTTCTTACAGGGTTTGATGGCAATAGATTTTTGGAATTTGGCTCAGGGGATATTGGGCGCATTACTCGGCTATGCCAACACTTAGATGACTTGATGAGTAGAATCGCCAAACAACCAAGCCGGAAACGGCGAAGGCGGATGCGGCAAGCAGCTCATCGGATGAGAAGCAAAATCCGCAACTTGGTGGATGAGGCTCATAAGCAAATTGCGCATTACTTGACTCACAACTACAGCGTGATTTTTCTGCCCACCTTTGAGACTTCCGATATGGTTGCCAAGGTCAAGCGGAAAATTAAATCCAAGACGGCGCGAGCTATGCTGACGTGGGCGCATTATCGATTCAAGTTAACGCTGAAACATCAAGCCGAAATAACCGGAACCACAGTTTTAGATGTCACCGAAGAATACACGAGCAAAACCTGTACTCACTGTGGTCACGTTCATTCCCAGCTAGGTGGCTCAAAAGTGTTCCATTGTCCTGAGTGTGGTTTCACTCTGCCAAGGGACTGGAACGGTGCTTTTGGAATCTTTCTAAAAGCTTTGCGGGATACCGCCTCTATCACGTTCAAAGGTGATAGTGCTATCGTTGCATTGTCCGGGAATAGCCGGAAAGATGTCGCGTAAATGTATCAGGCAGTCTAACGAAATAATAAGATGATCGTTTGTAAGCAGCCGATAATGACACCTAAAACTCCCCCTAAATTGACAATGGCTTGTAACTCACTTTTAACAATTCCATTGATAGCAACCTCTAATTCTTGAGGAGAAGTTGCGATCACGCGATCAATAATCACCTGATTGATATTTAAAATGGGGATGACTTCAGCGACAATTTTTTCTAAGTCCCGTTCGAGGTAGCGTTCAAGAACTAAAGCGAGTTCTTGACTAACTAATTCTAATGAATTACTAACAACAGGTGAAGCTTGCAGGCGCTTCAAGATGAGGGTGGAAACATTTTCCCAGTCAATCGATAGACTTAAACCTTGAATAATATCAATTCCGCGCTCTTGGAAATAATGACGAACTGAATCTCGCATGGTTTTGCGTAACTGGCGAACCGTGGAAACAGGTAAATTTTGGAGAGACAAATTTTGCAACCATTCTTGCAGACGTTCTCGCAGTCCCAAAGCAATAATTAATTCAGCTAATCGACGATTCGTTTCTTCTTTTTCATCTAAACAAAAAGTCCGTAAGCGCGTTAAAGTATTTCGCAAGCCAAACAAATTAGCAACAACCCAATAAGTACCGCTTGTTCGTTCTCGAAATCCTTCATCAATGATGGCAATATTGCGGTCAGTGAGAAAGTCAACTAAAACTTGTCGAATGACTTCCGGTGGAATCACCACTCCCAGTAACCAGTCCGAGAGTTGACGAGCTTGTAATTCTGTTAACTGAAATTCTAATAAGACTTGATCAAAAATTTGATTAAGTTGAACTTCTAGGAAATCTTCTCGTCTCGCCCAAATTTTTAAAACCCGAGGAAAAGATTCTCCCAATAAATCATGTAAAATTCCACCTAATATTTTAGCCGTTTTTTGTTCAGTATCGGCTTTAACTTGATCTAATGCAAGTCGTAAAAGCCAATTAATCGTCGCTTCCATTCGTTCCAGTTTTAACAAACGACGGGCTAGATTTTGTAACTCCTCGGGAGTGAGGAGAGAATTCATAATCGTATCAGAAATTCGCTTGGCTAACCGTTCTTGGTTACGGGGAATTAAGCCCGGTGTAAAAGGAAGTATACGTCCACCAACACGAATGGGACGATAGGGACGAAATAACATTTTTATGGCTAAATCATTGGTGAAATAGCCAATAACCCCGCCTAAAATGGGCGGAGCAATTAAAACCCAGAATTCAAACAAGTTTGCCATATGACTGATCAGCGAACAGTTATCTCTACTTAGCCTCAACTCAACAAAGCTAACAGCTCAAAACACCTTCGTTTGGTCGTTATCAGTTCAAAAGTTGGGAATAGATCAAAAGGTCGAACTTACCCACTCAGGGGTCAACTTGACTGACGGATAACTAATTACTGCTGAGTATTAACTGTTTTTGTGACCACTAATACTCCCATCATACCGCCTGCGATCGGATAATGGCTGGCCCGTCGGAAGCCCGCAGCCCGAGCCAGGGCGACTTGTTGGCAACCCGAGGGAAATTGATCGAGACTGGGATTAATGTAGGCGTATTCCTCTTTGAAACCGAGACGTTCTGCTGTGGGAACAACCAAGCTATCCAAGTACCACTGCTGAAAGCGTCTCAGCCAGGGATCATTCGGACGGTTCATATCAAGAATGGCTGCGGTGGCCCCCGGCTTGAGAACCCGATGGAGTTCTTCTAAACTGCTGGGAATATCAATCACATTTCGCAGACCATAGCCCATCGTCGCGCAGTCAAAGGTTTGGTCAGCAAAGGGTAAATGGAGTGCGTCTGCTTCTACCCAATTAATGGCAGCCAGGGGGAAGGTGAAGGGTTTCTCGCGACGTTGGGCGTGAGCCAGTTGGTCACAAGAAAAATCGACAGCAAACACCTGACCTTCCCGACCCAAACGTTGGGCGAGTAAAAGGGCGAGATCTCCACTTCCACAACAGAGATCTAACCCAGTCTGTCCGGGTTGAGCTTGACTCCAGGCTATCGCCATCTTTTTCCAAATGCGGTGCTGTCCCCAACTGAACTGATCGTTCATGCGATCGTAGACGGGAGCGATGCGGTTAAAAATAGCTTGAATTCGCTCTTTTTTCATGGCAGATTGAACAATGGGGCGGTTTTTTCGGGTTGGGTTTAACTGCTGAGGCTGGTGATCACTAGAGCGATCGCTTGAGACACCCAATGCAGAGTATCTAGGTCTTCTGGAGTCAGTTGACAAGGTTGTTTCCACTGAAGCGAGAGTAGGGCGACACTTTGCTCTCTAAAAATCACAGGAATACTGATGTGAGCTTGAACGCCTGAAGTTTGGTAGTGTTTGACCTCAGCGTAAGCCGGATCTCTGGGAATATTAATCGAGGCTTGTAAGGTCCGGGTTTTCAGGGATTCCTGAACCAGAGGGTCTATCGCTAACCAATTTTCGACGGTCTTGCTGTGGCTCGATGATCCTGCGGCAGAAGTTAATTGACTGCTGATCACCTGTTGTAAGATGCAGGTATCTGTTTGGAAATTCTCCGCGATCGCACTTGCCATTAACTTGAGACTGGTTTCTAGACTTTGAGACTCTTGAGCAACTTGCATGAGCGTTCCCAAGAGTAGGGTTTGTTCTTGGGCGTGTTTTAACTCTGCGGTGCGTTGGTTTAAGAGTTCATAGGTTTCTGCGGCCCGCTCTACAACGGTTTTCAGTTCGTTCGGGTCCCAAGGTTTGGTAATGTATTTATAGACTTGGCCTGAGTTTATCGCATCGACGAGATCTTCGATATCGGTGAAGCCTGTGAGGATAATTCTCACCGTATTAGGAAATGATCGGACTGTTTTGCTGAGAAACTCTGTTCCTTTCATTTCGGGCATTCGTTGGTCGGAGATGATCACAGCGACTTCACCCTCTGCCTCTAGGATTTCTAGGGCGCGAATGCCACTTTCTGCTTTCAAGACGTTAAAGTTCCGTCGAAAAGTGCGATAAAGCAAATCAAGATTATCTGGTTCATCATCGACGACCAGCATTTTGGGTTTTTTTTGTCGATTTAGACTCATTAGCTGGCGCTTGATAGTCTCTAGGTCTGAAGTTTCACGTTCCATTGATACTGACGTGATGATTCGGATACTAATTAAGTCTATCCCAGTTCAATCGTTATTCTGTATTGCAACAACATTAGTAAAAAAAGAATAATCCACCAATGAGTGCGGCAATCAAAATTAATGCCATCGACAGAAAGCCATTATCTTTGGTATTTACCTGAGTCAGATCAACGGCTTCGGGGGACGACGACTTCGGAGTAGAACGTTTCAGGGGTGTTGCAGAACGAGTTAGCAGATCTTTGGTTGATCGGCTTGACTCATCTATACCAGTCATATCGGGAATTTGGATCAATCCCTCCAGATTACTTTTTAACTCCGGGGCTTCGAGAATTTCCAGTAAGCGGCGAGATTGTTTGCGGGTTTCCCAACTCGGATGACGGCTGAGTTGTTTACAGAGGGCGATGGCATTTGGGGTTTTTCCGAGGGCTTGATAGGCTGTTGCTAGCCAAATTTGAATTTCTCCACCCAAACGAGAGTTTTTGTCTACCAAGTCACAAGCGGTCTCCAAATGTTCGATAGACTGGCGATAACGACCGCGTTCAAAGGTAATTTTACCAGAGCGGTACTCGGTTTGAATTTGTTCTAAGGGGTCTAAACTCACGCTAACAATTGATCTTGACTAAAAAGGACTATCTTTATGACTTGAACTCTGACCTAATTTTGCTAAGATTCCTTTCAAAATTCCTCATAACTGGTTTCTGGCATACTCTCGTTATCGCGCTTAGAACCGAGTAACTCGAGTTGCTCAACTCGAATAACGGGTTTAGAGCGTTTCACCCCAGTAGCGCGATCGTCCCAGTAGTCAAACTTGAGCGTGCCTTTTACCCCGATTAAGCTTCCTTTACGAACGTAGTTTGCAGCTATTTCTGCGGTTTTGTCCCAAATTTCCAGATTGAACCAGTCCGGTTCATCCGTGCGGCGACGGCGGTTAACGGCTAAAGTGAGATTACAAACGACTTTACCCGACTCAAAATACTTCACTTCGGGGTCTCGACCCGCACGACCGACAAGGGTAACAATATTAAGGCTCATTTGGCTTTAATTTTTCGACTCTGGATGATTGTATATCTATTTTACAGGCAACAAGCAACAGGTTACAGGGGATAGGGGAATAGGGAATAGGGAATAGGGAATAGGGAATAGGGAGTTGGGAGTTGGGACAACTGGTAACTGGGACTGGGACTGGGTAACTGGTCACTGGTCACTGGTCACTGGTCACTGGTCACTGATAACTGTCTCTTACCCCCAGGACTAGACTCTTGCCTCAAAACATAATACAATCCACATCGATTCCTTCAAGTTGTGCTGGTAGCTTCCGGTATCGCCTGAACTACCCCAGAAAGAGAAAGCAAAGATGGTAGAAAAAGCTTTGGACTCAGCAAGCCAAGGGAATTCCGCTACGGACTTGGGGTGAAGTCGTTTGTTTTTGACCAAACCGAACCGATAACGGTTTGTACTGTTACGGTTGAGATCAGAAAGTGGAACAATCAATGTGTTGGGGTGTAATAGGGTCTGGATCGATTGAGTTGGGTCTGTTTTCAAAAAAGTTCTATTGGTTTTGACTTAAGGGGCAAAAAAACGGTGGGTCTTCTAAATCGCTTTTCCTTATCGCGGGACATGGGTATTGACCTGGGGACTGCGAACACCTTAATTTATGTTTCTGGCCAGGGTATTGTTCTCCAAGAACCCTCTGTGGTTGCCGTTGATCAAGATGAGAAAATTCCTCTTGCTGTCGGAACAGATGCCAAAAAAATGCTCGGTCGAACTCCCAATAACGTAATTGCACTGCGACCTTTGCGCGATGGTGTGATTGCCGACTTCGACTATGCTGAACAGATGCTGAAGTATTTTATTCGACGAGTGCATCAAGGCAAAACTCTGATTGCACCTCGAATTGTCATTGGAATTCCCAGTGGAGTCACTGGGGTCGAACGACGGGCTGTAATGGAAGCGGCTTTGCAAGCGGGAGCGCGAGATGTGCGCTTGATTGATGAACCCATTGCGGCGGCTATTGGTGCAGGACTGCCTGTTGCTGATCCGACTGGAAATATGATTGTTGATATCGGTGGAGGAACGACGGAAGTCGCTATTATAAGTTTACAAGGAACGGTTCTGAGTGAATCGGTTCGGATTGCTGGAGATGAACTCAATGAAGCAATCATCCAGTATATGAAAAAAGTTCACAACTTAGTAATTGGCGAACAAACTGCCGAGGATATCAAGATTCGTATGGGTTCGGCTTATCCAACCTATGAAGATGAGGATAGCATCATGGAGGTGCGAGGAATTCACTTGTTATCGGGTTTACCTCGAACCGTGACGATTAAAGCCCCGGAAGTGCGGGAAAGTATGTCAGAACCTCTGTCTATTATTGTGGATGCGGTGAAACGTACCCTAGAACGAACACCTCCAGAATTAGCAGCCGATATTGTTGATCGCGGCATCATGTTAGCGGGGGGTGGGGCTTTAATGAAAGGGATTGATACTCTGATTAGTCACGAGACTGGCATTGTGACTCATATCGCGGCTGACCCGCTTTGCTGTGTCGTTTTGGGAGCCGGACGGGTTTTAGAAAATCCGAAACAGCTTGAACGGGTATTTACGGCGCGATCGCGTACAGTATAACCCCTTGGGGTTAGGGTAGAGATATGCGCGGCGGCGTGTGTCTCTACAACAGACAACGGATTGATGATTGCGGAACGGATTGACTTTGTGCGCTTGTCAGTATCAATCGATGGGGCTTGAAATGAATTGCATTCGTTCTTTTTGACATACTCCCCATTTCTAAAGAAAGGGGATTCTCCAAACCTCACGGCTTTGGATTACTGATTCATTGACAACCCTTACAGCAAGCTGGTTTCCTAACCTACTCCAGAGGGGTTCGTCTCCCCAGTCGTTCATCCCATTTCAGAGATAGTTTCGGTATGCCCTACCGTACTTGAGAAAAAAATGCTTGATTCTCTGTACTTGGTGCTTTAAGGTTTTATCTTGCCAAAGCATTCCTGGCAAGAACCCCATACCTTAAGTTTTCAAGGTTCATTGCATCGATTAGATGCTGGGTTTTTCAACTGGTTGAATACCCTGCCAGTAGAGTTATTATAGCATTTGAAAGAGCCTTATATCCCCATACCTAAAAGGTAGGGGCGTGTGCGGCAATTTTTGGTAATAAATATCCGTTTCTCATATTGTTGGAGGATGCGGGGTTAGATTTGGGAGAAAGCCTGATGAATACAAGGAGTTGGTGGAATCGACACGGATCACAATTAACACTCTTGGGTTTAGCGGTGTTGACGGCGTGGCTGGTAAGGCAGACTCAGGGAGCGGCATTGTTTGAAATCTATTATTGGGTGAGTCGGCCGTTTCATCAGTCTGAGGAACAGGCGATGATTGTTCAGCAACAGGGAACGGTGTTAAATGCCCGTATTGATCAGTTAGAAGCTGAAATTGAGGAGCTAAAAAACCAAAATCAAAAGCTGCAAAAACTTTTAGGATATATTTCTTCTAAACCCAATGATAAAGGGGTTGTTGCCCCTGTGATTGGCCGCAGCGCAGAACATTGGTGGCAGCAAGTGACTTTGGGACGCGGTAGCCAAAGTGGGATCAAAGTGGATAATTTGGTCATGGGGCCAGGAGGGGTTGTGGGTCGTGTTGTTAGCGTCACGCAAAATACCAGCCAGGTGTTGCTGTTGAGTGATCCCACCAGTCGGGTGGGGGTAGCGGTCAGTCGCACTCGGCAAATGGGCTATCTCAAGGGTCAAGGAAATAATCAGGGTGTGATGGAGTTCTTTGACAATGTTCCGAAGGTGAAAGCCGATGATGTGGTTGTGACTTCGGCGTTTAGTCAAATTTTTCCGGCGGGTTGGCCTGTTGGCAAGGTGGTTTCGGTGGATTTGAATAAAGCACCTGCACCGGAAGCTGTGATTGAATTTTTCGTTCCCTTGGGATCGCTGGAATGGGTGGTTGTCTATCCGAACCCGAAATCCATTGAAAAAGTTGAGATTAAAAATTAGAAAATCGTTATTTTTGTAGACTTGAACTGTTGTTTGATTGTATGGGAGTGATGTCTGTGTTGACTCGTCAAATTCTTAACTCTAGTGTCACCGTCACTTCTGTGATTATTTGTGTTTTAGTGGTGTTGGCACCGATCCCAGCCCTGGAATTGTTCGGCATTAAACCCAATTGGCTGTTAATTTGGTTAGTGGTTTGGAGTTTGAAGCGATCGCTGTTTTCAGCCGCAGTTGCCGGGTTGGTTTTAGGATTAATTTTAGATGGAATTACGGCTTCTAATCCGAGTCATATTTTCTCTTTTATGCTGGTTGGAGTTCTGACGGTCTTCATTTACAAGCATCTTATGAAAAAAATGCAGGAAGACTTTGTTTCTGTGGCTTTAATTGTGTTTGGAATGGCAATTGTGGTCGAGACAATTAGAGCCTTACAATTTAGTCAAATGGGCAATCATTCTTTAATGGATTTGTGGGTCTATCAGCAACAGGTTGCTCTGAGTTCTGCCATTTTGAGCAGTCTATGGGCGCCGGTGGTTTACTTTCCCCTCAATCGTTGGTGGGAGTTGATGAAATCATCGAATTCAATCCATTACTGATCTCAAGAAAAGTAGGCAGGAGGCAGGAGGCAGAAGGAGAATTCAAAAGTTGATCGAGATAACTGAGAATTGCTGACTCTTGCTCTTGATATTGTAACGGGAAGTTCAACCTCAACTGCGGAAGTTAAAATACCCTTTAAAATCGGGATATTCTGACAGACATTGCTAAAATTTAAGCTTCAAGCTTAGACAATATATAGCTATGCTCAAACAGAGTGATTTTGATCAAACCGATGAAGTCAGTCGGGTAAAAGTTCTCAGTGAAGCCCTACCTTATATCCAAAAATTTGCGAACCGCACCATAGTTGTGAAGTATGGAGGGGCGGCCATGAAGGAAAGCCATTTGAAGCAACAAGTGGTTCGGGATATTGTGTTGCTGTCCTGTGTGGGAATTCGTCCTGTTGTGGTTCACGGTGGCGGCCCTGAGATTAACACTTGGTTGGGCAAACTGGGAATTGAACCCCAATTTAAAAACGGTCTACGGGTTACAGATGCGGCGACGATGGATGTCGTAGAAATGGTTTTGGTGGGGCGTGTCAATAAGGAAATTGTCGCTCTCATTAACCAAGCTGGGGGTTCGGCAGTGGGATTGTGTGGGAAAGATTCTAACCTGATTGTAGCCCGACCTCAAGATCAAGAGGGAATTGGGTTTGTCGGAGAAGTGAATAGTGTCAATATCAAGCTGGTGGCGTCTTTAGTTGATAGTCACTATATCCCAGTTGTTTCCAGTGTAGCCGCAGATGATACTGGACAAGCTTATAATATTAATGCCGATACGGTAGCGGGTGAAATCGCGGCGGCTTTGGGGGCTGAAAAGCTGATTTTGATGACGGATACGACGGGAATTTTAGAAGACTACCATAACCCCGAAACGCTAATTGCTAAATTGGATATTCAAGAAGCGAGAGGCTTAATTGAGAAGGGAATTGTTGGAGGTGGAATGATTCCCAAGGTCAACTGTTGTGTGAGGAGTTTAGCCCAAGGAGTACGGGCAGCGCATATTATTGATGGTCGGATGCCCCATGCCTTGCTTCAGGAAATTTTCAGCGATGCGGGTATTGGTACGATGATTGTTGCTTCGGAATTTTTGTCCTAACCTTCAGCACGGTTAGAATTGAGGGCTTCAGATTCGGGTTTGGGGTAGGGGGATGTTTGAGGTTCCCTACCCGCTTCCTCATAAAAACTTTCGGGATCGCTGTGGCTGAAGGATTCTTCTAAGTAAGGATCACGACGCTCTGCAAATCGAGAAACGGGCTTTGGTGAGGGGGTTAACCGCTCAACCGGACGACGACTGCCTTGACGAAACGTGTTCCAGCCGACCTTAAACCCTTGAAAAAAACGCTCTGTTGTGGTTTGTACTTTCTCAGCCTGTTTTTTGGCATTGTCAATACTGCGATCGACTTGTTTAACGACTTGACCTGCACTCTGCACCCCTTCACTGACATCATCGGTGAGTTCACTAATTTCTAATCCCGTCATCCGAATTGCTTCTAGAGTCGGGGGAAACTCCCGAGATAGGGTATCTGCAAGCTTTTCAAGACTACGAGCCGCTCGCGCCAGGGCTTGCAAAGCGGGTAAAGCGGCAATTAACACGGCGCTCAGACTGGCAGCAACCAGTAAGATAGACAAGCCAAGCCAAAACACGGGGTCGCTCACGGGATTAAAATTAAGGATGCAAGAGGTTAACGGGATAGAGTTGAGAGGTTGAGAACAACCTACTCTTTATTTTCTCTAGAATTTGTTATCTGTTACACTGGCTCAAGAGCGATCGCCAACCTTGGGAGCCAGAGATAGAAACCATCAGTTCAGAACCGATGGCGGTTATTATTCTATCACGCTTACTTTGAGGCCTCCTCCGCTTCATTCTTGAGAGAGAGCTTTTGACACTCCCACGCCTTAAAAGGCGGGGATTCTTCATTCTACGACTCAACTTGCTGAGACAGGATTTCTCCTATCACAGTAGAGGACAAATCTCCTGAAGCGTTTTGATCTAAGATCCAAGTTCCGCTATGCCCTAGCGTACTCAAAGCTGAATTCAGAATATTAATTGCGGCGTTATGATCCCTGTCTAACTCGCACCCACACCGACAAATATGAGTTCGAGTTGATAGAGATTTTTTAACGGTTGTTCCACAATTTGAGCAATTTTGAGAAGTATAAGCGGGGTTAACGGCAACCGTTACCCGACCAAACTTGCTTCCAAAATACTCCAGCCATTTTCTGAATTGATACCAACCCGCATCATTAATTGACTTGGCTAGACAATGATTCTTTACTAAGTTCTTAATCCTCAAGTCTTCGTAGGCGACCAAATCGTTTGATTGGATTACGCAACGCGCCAGTCTTTTGGCGTGTTCTACACGTTGCCTACTTATCTTGAGGTGTACTTTGCCTAGTCGCTTAATCGCTTTTAATCGGTTAGCACTGCCAATATTTTTTCTTGAAACACGTCTTTGACAAAATTTAAACTGTTTTTCGCTTTTTCTGTAGAAACGAGGGTTTAACTCAGTATTGCCATTACTATCGGTGTAGAACTCTTTTAATCCTACATCTAACCCAACTGTTTTCCCTGTCGGTTGTATTTTTACCTTCACATCGACTTGGATACAAAATTGAACGTAATAGCCGTCAGCCCTTCTAACCAGCCTCACTCGTTTAATGTGTTCAACTGGATAGAATGCAAGATCCCAGGTTCCAAGAAGTTTGAGTTTTCCAATCCCTTTTTTATCGATAAATTCGATATGTTTGGGGTCTAAAAGTCTCCATCCGCTCTGTTTGTATTCAGCAGAACGACTATTCTTCTTGAACTTTGGATAGCCTTTCCTACCCGGAATATTCTTTTTGCAGTTATCGTAGAATCTAGCAATAGCTGACCAACATCGTTCTACAGATGCCTGACAAGCGTGTGAATTAAAGTCCCTGACAAAAGGGTACATAGCTCGGAGTTCAGTGTTATATCGATACAACTCTTTTCTTCCGAGTCCGCGATTATCCATCCAATACCGCAAGCAAGAATTCCGAACAAACTGAGATGTTTGGATGGCTTCATCGATTGCTTTATATTGATACGCTTTTCCTTTTGCTTTAAATTCGTAGACGATCATTGACACTGGCTTGCTTGGCGTATAATATTATGGTACCACATAGATGCTATATGCAGAAAGTAAGTTAACCGTCGTAAACGACGGGGCTTGCATCCCGCTTTTTTTCGGTCAGGGCGGTTTGATGAGATACTGTTCAACAGAGTATTTCCGGCTCACCCGCCCGAACAATCTAGTTTTGATCGCCAAGGGCTCTGTAAGAGGTCTCTGTGTTTTTCACCTGATCAGACATCACTTGGCGTTCCTGTTGACTGGCTTCTAAGCCCGCAGCAACGGCTTCTTTGAGTCTGATTAAGGTATCTTCCCAGCTTCGCAAAGCTGACTCGGAGAGTCGATCTGCTTGGATTTGTACGCTAGTTGAGAGATCTTCCACCAATTCTGGCAGGGCTTGAGCAGACTTTTTCAAGACTTGTCTAGTTTCCTTCCCAGAGCGGGGTGCGACTAACAAACCGATGACGGTTCCTACGGCAGATCCAAGTATCAAACCACCAACAAACGAGCCAGAACGATTATTTGACATACCTAAAACTTAATATCCCCTACAGTCATTGTAGACAGCTTTGCGCCCGTCGTTTCCTGAAACCTTTAACAATTCTGACTCCAGGCGGTTGACTTGTGCAACTCAAAATCTTTGTCGCCACAGAATGAGTCGAGTTAAGCGGACAATTGCGATTATTTTTTCGAGTTGTTGCAGTTTTTGCTGAAGCGAGTCATACTGCTGTTTGAGTTGAGAACTGGTTGATTGTCCCCGAACGACAAAGTTTCGGGTTCGATACAACAGCATATTCGCACGATGTTCTAGGCGGGTGAGAATCAGGTCAAATCGGGCTAACCCTCTACGAAGCTGCCAAACTTTACGAGCCACATAAAGGCAAACAATGGAGATTAACACATTAATACAGATAACTGTAACAACCATAAATCGTTGACGCTCTAGCTCAATTCACAGCATTTTTGAGTCAGTATCTTTCTTAAGATAGCAAACAGAATACAGGTGTGTGAGTCAATTGATCAAAATTTAGCGATCGCCGTTTTTAGTAAGTAAGGGCGTAAGGGTGTAAGTAGGGGCGTAAGCCTTACGCCCCTACCCATAATTTCAGATGAAATACTTAAATGTTTGCGATATAGGATTGGCGGAGAAGCTGGGGAAGTGGTTGGCTTTTGTCTTTGAAAAGTTTAAGGTTGACATTGAATTGTCGGTTGTCGCTGACGTTGAACTCCGGTTCGAGTCGGGTCATAACTCACAAGAATTACCTCTCCTTTCTGATTGCGTATCCATCCTCTAGCAGGGAGAATATCTGCACTCGAAACCTGATCAGATTTTCTAGAGTCATTTCTGGAAATTCTATTTCTTTGAGAGGGTGAATGATTGCGGCGAGACTCAATATCTGGAGGCAATTCTATTAAAGGAACTAACGTTTCTTCACTGCGTAAACTTTCTTGCGGACTGGGAGGTAAACCGCCTCGACCTGTATTCACAAATGAACTATATTGACCTTTTTTACAGGCATCTTGAGCAATTAATGCAGCCGGATCAACAACCGTTTGAGGGAGTTCTACTAATCCTTGAGCGGGGTCAATTTCGCTATTTAATTCAACCGTTCCGCTAAATTCTGCACCCAGTTCAGAGGTTGCAGTAATATCACTGGCTGAGGTTTGTTGAGTACGGAATTGAGTTCCAAAAACGGCATCTGCATTAATAATCACTTGACCCCCTAACCCCGCTTGAGCATTGGCAGAAATATCGCTATTTTCAATTGCAACTAACTGATTACTATTAATCGTAATATTTCCACCCGTGCCTGTTTCTAAGGAATTTGTGGTAATTTGACTGCCTCGACGCAGTTGAATATCGGGCGAATTTATGGTAAGATTTCCTTGATTTCCCAGACGGGTTTCAGCTCTCAGACTAGCGTTATTCAAACGAATAGAATTCGCTTCAATATTTAAACTTCCTGCTTCTCCTGTTCCCGTCGCACTCACGTTAACTTCTCCATCATTTGCAACGGTTAAATTAGGCGTAAAAAGGCTTATATTCCCCGCATTTCCCGTTCCTTCTGCTAAGGTAAATAAACGACTATTTTCAACATTCGAGCCAATCGTATCAGTTCCCGTAATTTCTACAGATTCAGAAGCATTTACTGTTAATGTTCCGCCCGAACCCCGTTCATTATTAATAGCATTTTCTTCGACAAGAGAACCCGCCCCAATTTGTCCTCCATCCCGAATAATTAATCGATTAACATTTAAGTTAACATTACTTCCGCCACCCGTCCCAAAATTATCCGCAGAGATTCTCGCCCCATTTTCAACAATTAATTCAGGGGTATTTATAATTAATTCTCCAGCATCAGCAGTGGTAATAAACGGTTGTCCTGACTCATCTAGAATTAAATTCCCCTCATTATCACGCGCCGGCGGTTCAGCCGAAACAAAAATCCCACTTCTTTGGTCTTGCTGCGGTTCTGGTACAGATGTAGTTCCGCTTAAAATAACGGAATTCACAGCATTAATCGTCACATTTCCACCTTGACCTCCATTTCTAGCAGTGCTGGATATCTGCGCCCCATCTAGTACAGAAAGTTGTCCAGTTTCGATAATTAAGTTTCCAGCATCACCTGTCGCTCCTGGTTCAACTTTAGTAAACAATCCACTTGGAAATGTATTTTCTGATGTGATTTGACTACCCTGCAATACAACAGAATCAGAGGCTCTTATGATTAAATCTCCAGCCTGACCGGAATCAAAGGTAGAAGCTGATATTTGCGCTCCATTTCTAACAATCAACCTTTCAGTATTCAGAGTAATTGTTCCTCCTGTACCTTCATCAAAAGCTTGAGCCACCAACGCTGTAGGACTGGAACCCTCTGTTCTTGTCTCTATCAGTTCTACTGAGTCGCTAGCATTTATTATTAAATCTGCTCCTTGACCTGTGCTAGAAGTAACCACAGAAACTTGCGCTCCATCCCGAATAATTAACTGTTTCGTGTCAATTGAGAGGGTTCTTCCTTCGCCTGTAGCTTCTGCTTCAACTTCTGCAAATAAACCACTTGGTAACTCATCTGTTGTGGTTCCTACTAATTCTACTGATTCAGTTGCACTAACTTCTAAATTTCCGGGTTGACCTTGACCTCGACCAACAGTTATGACAAATGCACCATTTTGGATAGTTAATCTTCCGGTTTCAAGTATTAAATTACCTGCGGCACCTGTTCCTTCACTATAGGTCGCTAGTTCGGTTGCATCTCCACTCATATTTAAAGATTCAGAAGCAATAACAATTACATTTTCTCCGGGTTCTGCACCAAACGTATTGGAAACAATAACAGAATCACCTGTGAGATTTACTTGTCTTCCCTGAATTTGAATTCCTCCTCCTCGTTCACCACTTGTATCTATTAAAGCTCGGTTAGATAGACTAATATTTTGAAAATTCTGCACGCCGTCGTAATTTAAAGTAAATCCTTCTGGTACGGTTGTAAGGCTAACAAAGCTATTTCCGGCGACACTACCTAATTCAATTCGTCCTCCTGTTGTTGTCAGAATTCCACCTTCTAGATTAACTTCTCCTCCAATAAGAGCCAAAGTTTTTTCAGGTGGAACTTGCAAACCGATAGGTGTCTTAAATTCAACTCCTGTTTCATCAACTTCTACAACAGAAGCAAAAGAACGGTTAACAATTTGACCTGGATTTTCTCGAAACCCTAAACCAACAGGAATATTAATGATTAATAGCGGTGGAGTATTGGGATTAGTTGCTCTAAATTCACTTCCATTAGCGAAAATGATACTATCTGCACTTGTCGCAAAAAACGAACCTCCAATATCAAGGGAAGCATTTTCACCAAAGATAATTCCATTGGGATTAATTAGAAATAGATTAGAAATTCCATTCGCTCTCAAAACGCCATTAATTTCTGAAATGGAACCCCCTGTAACGCGAGAGAAAATATTCTGAACCTCAACAGCGTTATTAAAAAAAGCAGTTTCCCCCGTCTGGACAGAAAACCGCTCAAAACTATGAAAAAGATTGTTCCCGTTTCTTGTTCCTCCATCAATTTGTGTGACATTACCTTGGGGAGTAACGATAGAGTTTTGGGGTAGGGTGTTATCTGGGACAATTTGTGCATCTGCGGGGAAAGGAGTAAACAGAATACTGAGAAGACTTCCTCCGATAAACCCGATACACGACAATTGAATGAGGTTGTTCAACATGATTTCGATGCACTGCGACAGGTGAGCGGGTAAGAGAGCAGACAACTCTGTTATGAAGGTTTTTACCCAAAAAGTCAACCCTGTTTGAAACGGATGTTGAAGAAGATGGATTAACTTGGAGATTTTGGAGTTAATGGTTGAGGAAATGGATATGGAAACGAATGAGTTAACAATGCTTCTGTCTGCTTTCCAAAGCGTTAACGGAAGAAAAATTAATTTCATCCGTTTCCCCGCATCCTGAATTCAAGAAAATTTATGATTTACGATTCAACTTACGCTGAAGTCCCCAACCTGCACCTACAACTCCTAGAATGAGTAAAGAGTTTGAAATGTCAGATTCAGGAACAGATACTTCAACGACTTCTATCTCCGAATTTTCTAAATTTTGTTGTAATAGCCTCTCAATCAATGATGGCTGTCTGAAAAGAGTGAAGATATCTTTTAAGGAATTAACTGGATCGAGTTCCTTTGGTATTTCAGCTAAAGGTATCGCAAAGTCTACCAGAGTAACACCTCCTGAACCTGGTGGAATAAATTCGTTCCTGCCCGTCTTGGGATTAATAAAACTATATTCAATGAAAAGACTACTTTCTGAACTACTTTCTCTCCTGCCTGTCTGAGAATTAATAACACTATATTCAGTCAATCCCCATTCTTGTCTTATCCTTGCTCTCAAATCCAAAACATCAAATGAATCAGATTCTAGTATCTCAGGGGTTTCTTCAGGAGAAGTACAACATTCTGTTACTGTATAATTAAAATTCTGAATAGCTCCCTTAAAAATACCCCAGTCTTGGCGGTTCGGTTGACTATCAAATATTTCTTCACCTTCAGGCGTTTCGGTAAATAAGCTGAATTCATAATTACTATCGAATCCACGGAAACTATTTATAGACCATCTACCCCCTCTTGCCTCTGCTGACTCTACAATAGTTCCGAAAACAGCCCCCACCGTTAACGCTGTAACGGTCATTAACTTGATCATTTTCATTTGCACTAATCTCCAGATGATGTAAATAACTGTAAGCTTTGATTGAATTTTTATTTCTGAACAGAGTTTGAATACTTAGACAATCAATTCAATCTTAGATCGGGGTTAACCTACAGAGTGTTAGAAGTTTAATGTGTTCATACTATACTAACCTGTTCGTAACAAGTCAACATCCTTTACCCAATCTTTAAAATATAAAGAAATGTTCTTTACATAAAGGGAATGTTTGTAAAGTTGACTCCTGGGGAATGGTCTATCGGTCTTGATTTCAGCCATTTTTTACCTCATCTAACCCTCTCAATCGTCTACATCCAATGGAATCACTAAAAACTTTTTGATGTTATTTCCCGCCAGCGTTTCTAGTAAATCTTCTACATTACACCAACCGTAAACTGTTTGAGACTCAGCATTAATGATCCGCACAAACTGATCAGACGATAAATACTGATTCGCAAGTTCAGCAGGTAAAATTGAGGGAGTTTTTTTGGACATAATAGACCTCAACAGGGAGAATAATCGTAATCAAACGATTCTCGGAATAAACGCAAAAAAAGATGAATATTAGTCAATCACCCAAAAGCCATTATCTCGCCAATATTGCTCTTTGATTGCTTGTTGTAAGTCCTCCTCTCCAATTAATCTTTGTGTTACCAGTAGTTCCCCTAATTTCTGAGAAGATGAAGACTGAAACGTTAGGGCTTGTTCTAACTGAGAGAAAGAAATCAACTTTTTCCGAACCAATATTTGTCCTAACTTCACTTGAGTCATTCCTCCATGAAATTAGCTGTCAGTGCGCGAGCCTTGTCAACTGTGTTCTACATATGTTTCTGAACTTGTTTTACTTTTTTTCGTAAATTCGATCTTTTTTTAGAAAAATTCCAAAAAATATAGCGATCGCGTATTTTATTAGAAAAATGCGATCGCTCATATCAGTTCAAAAATCAATTGAGTAACTTCTTTAAGAATTGTTCGCTTTACAA
The DNA here is from genome assembly GCF_034932365.1 of Limnoraphis robusta BA-68 BA1. Classification (NCBI taxonomy): domain Bacteria; kingdom Bacillati; phylum Cyanobacteriota; class Cyanophyceae; order Oscillatoriales; family Sirenicapillariaceae; genus Limnoraphis; species Limnoraphis robusta. The sequence goes on from NZ_JAYGHR010000077.1 coordinate 25,461, forward strand.
AGAAGCCACATCATCCCACCAAAGATCGTAGGTATTACCAGAATCAGAATAAGGGTAGACTTCTAGATAAAATAGCGGATGAAATCATGGGAACCATCGAAGTTCGTATCCATAAACGCTTCAAAACCCCGTCGCACGGCGAGGTTATCGCCACCATTCCCGTCCCAATTCCCGACTAAATATTCATCTTCGTTGTTGACTCTGCCGTACTGTTGCAACACATCATGGGAACCATCGAAGTTCGTATCCATGAACACTTGATTACCCCGTCGCACGGCGAGGTTATCGTCACCATCCCCGTCCCAATCTCCGACTAAATATTCATCTTCGTTGTTGCCAGTGCCGTACTGTTGCAACACATCATAGGAACCATCGAAGTTCGTATCCATGAACACTTGATTACCCCGTCGCACGGCGAGGTTATCGCGACCATCCCCGTCCCAATCTCCGACTAAATATTCATCTTCGTTGTTGCCTCTGCCGTATTCTTGAATAATGTCGGGGATTCCATCGCGGGTGTAATCCATGAATACCCGAAACTCATCTCGAATTGCGAGATCATCTATGCCATCACCATTCCAATCACCGATTAAATATTGGTCAATCTCAGACTCAGCAGGCACAGGAATAGTATCAAGTAGACTAAATTCAACGGCACCAATATCGGGGTTACTTCCAAAAGGTCGGGAAACGCCCCGTTGATCTGTCAACTCAGAACTACTCGCCGCATCGATGGCAGGACTACCAGAAACCAGAGCATGAGTCTCGGTAAAACCCCCGTTATTTGCTAATACGGGATCGATAACCGAGTCAATCGGTACAGTTAACTGTTCACTGCTGTTAAACCCTGTGCTACCTCCTAAATTACCAATCAGGTTGTTGCCATTGCTGTTAAAACTGCCTTCAACATCGTTGGAAACAGCATCGGTTTTATTGCCAGCAACTATTGTATTGTTGACAGTAACGACACCAGAGTTGCTTTGAATGCCTCCAGCGATAAAAGTAGATGTATTGCTGTCAGGGTTAAGTACAATCTCGTTATTGGTAACTGTACTGTTACTAATGGTCAAAGTACCATCCAAAGAATTAAAAATTCCTGCCCCTCCAAATCCAATTTCTGCGGCGTCAATTGTATTGCCGCTAATCGTGCTATTCCTGATCTCCAAGATGCCGCCACTATTAATAATACCACCACCATTTTTTCCGGAACTATTGTTACTAATAGTGCTTCTTTCAATCTCCAGGGTAGCCTCACTAAAGTTGGCGATACCGGCTGCTCCTCCAACTGCTCCTCTAAATAATCCGTTACTGTTTTCTTTTACAACGCTGTCAGATATTTTTAGAAATCCTATATTACCTATGCCAGTACCTCGAGAACCACCTTGATTATTGGTGACGATAACATCAAACAATTCGAGTCTCTCATAATTGAGAATGCCGGCACCAGAAGTCAAAGTCCGGGGTAAATGACCATCAGAAATAGTTAAACCATTAATCTCAACGGGAATGGAGGTACTATTATCACTATCATCAATTAGGAAAACACGGGAATTATTATTACCACTGATAGTTAGGTTTTCCGCACCCAAAGCGTTGATAGTGAGAGGTTTATTAATGTTCAGTTGTCCTTCAGTGAGGGTGATAGTGCCACCTATAAGGCTGGAGTCAAAGTTGATCACATCCCCAGGACTAGCATTTGCTATTGCCTCTCGTAAAGATAGATCTCCAACACTGAGATCGCCATCATTCTCGTCTACAAGGGTATCTACAAAAATTATTGACATTTTCAAACCTCCTGCAATAATTTATTCTGAAGTTGAGTTATGTCTGGGTTTCTGAACTTGCTCTACTTTTTTTCGGAAATTCAAGATCTTTTTTGAAAAAAATTTTGTTTTGTGTCGCTGAAAATTGCTTATAACTCTGTCTAGATAAGCGTTAGAGAACATTCACAACACCTCAATAAACAACTCTTTTGTCTAAAACTTTGTAACAAAAACTGAGTCGTCCGAAAAAACGACCTCCGACAGCAGAAACTATACAGAGAGTCCTAAACAAGGGATGGGAAGTATCTATGCACCAGGGGAAAAGTCCAATTGATTCTCAGTTCAACCAACTCGCAAGGGAGGCTCAACAGCATCCGAAAGGAAGCTACGAGCGCCGACGAGGGTTGAATATATTGATGGATAAAATTTTAAAATCGGATCGTTTGATACGTCCGAAAAAAGGCTCATTTCCTTTTCCAGTAAGTATTTATGAGGATTTGTACAATGAAGCTAAAAGTATAATGATGATGGAAATTTGTCAAAATATTGATAAGTACAATCCCGAACAAGATGTGATGGCTTGGTGTAATTTTCTCTTGGATAAACGATTTATTGATTGTTTCAATCAATATACCCGTCGAGGTCTAACTTATTTACCTAAAGGTGAGAAAAATGAAGATGTTGCTTCTTTACCTAATTTAGAAGACTTAGATAGTTTTAGGCTACCTGCCGAACAAATTTCTGAATCTCAAGAACTTCAAAATTTAATTGAAGAAAATCCAGATAATATCTTTACCAAAGAGTATATTAAAGGACAGCCGAAAGCGACGTTTCAATTTTTGGCGATCGCTAAAATTTGGCAAGATCGCAAATGGAAAGATATTTCAGCCGAATTAAATGTGCCTGTTTCTTCGTTGTGTGAGTTTTATAAAAAGCGGTTAAAGGAATTCACACCCTATTTCCGAGAATACTTACAAAATTAGTTCGATTTCGTTAAACTAAGTATATTGAGGTATTTAAAATGAAAACTAACAATCTTATGGAATCTTTAACGTTTACTGTTCCTCTTTCGATCAAAACTCATCAAAAGGCGGATGAGTTTCGCCATAAACAACTTGATACTAAACACGCTAAACAAGTTTATCTGAATACTTTAAGCGTGTATGCGGTGGAGTTTTATTTGAAATGTATGGGATTTGAACCGGATTGGAAATCGAGTGAGAGTTTCGATCCAATGATGCAAAAATTTAGCGATGTAGCCGATTTGAATGTGCAGCATTTGGGTAAGTTTGAATGTCGTCCGGTTCTTCCTTCTCAACAAATTGTTTCTATTCCGCTTGAGTCTATGAATCACCGCAGAGGTTATTTTGCGGTACAACTCAATAAGGCTTTAACTGAAGCCAATATTTTGGGTTTTATCAAACAGGTTTCTACTGAAGAAGTTCCTTTGAATCAGTTAAAATCTCTGGATTTTTTTCTCAAATATGCGAGTCAAATCGAAAATGCGGTTAAACTTAACCAATGGCTACAGAATACTTTCGAGGGGAGTTGGGAAACCCTAGAAACTTTTTTTTCTCCTCCGAAACTGGCGTTCCGAAGTAGAAATATAACTTCCGATTCTCTAATACCTGTAAATTCTGATTTGGGAGTTGAACGAATTAAAAAGTTTAGTTTAGAACCAACGGCTGAACAGGTTGGCTTATTGGTTCGTTTGCAACCGAGAACAGACTTAGAAATGGGTATTGAGGTTGAGTTGTATCCCGCTAATAATCAAGTTTATTTACCTCAAAATCTACAACTGATGTTACTCGATGAAAATGGAGAAACTGTCATGCAAGCCGAAGCCAGGAGTACGAAGAATATTCAATTAAAATTTAGTGGGGAATCTGGAGAAATTTTTAGTGTTAAAGTGGCTTTAGGAGATTTGAGTATCGTCGAAACCTTTGTGATCTAAAATTGGAGTTAGGATGAGTAACCCATGATGGAACAGCAAGTTGTCCTAAAATTAGAGGGAAATTTGGAAAGGGGGGTAAGAGTAACCCTGGAAATTTGGTTAGCAAACCAACGAGAACTAGAAATGACAGGCGGTTTACCTCCCAATCTTCAACTCGCAACTTGCTTACAAAATCATTGGGAAAAGTATCGTTTAATTGGTGCGCCTTACCGGATAAAAGTTGAAGGTATTGTTTATGATGGTAGTATTAATCGAGTTGAGGCTTGTAAAGACTCAGCGAAAGAACTGAGTAGTTGTTTTTTAGCGTGGCTAGATGCTTCAGAGTTTCAAAAAATTGATCGAAAATTACGAGATTGGTTCAGTCTCAATCAAACGCTTCGAGTGTTAATTCGCACTTGTGATCCTCAACTTCAAAAACTACCCTGGCATCTTTGGGATTGGGTGGAATCTCGTCTGGCTGAAGTTGCCTTTAGCACTCCAGAATATCATAACATTTCCTCTGAATCTTCGCCTAATATTCAGGTGAAAATTTTAGCAATTCTGGGACACAGTGAAGGGATCAATATTGAACAGGATCGCCAACTTCTTGAGAGTTTACCGAATGTAAATCTTGTATTTTTAGTTGAACCGAAACGTCGAGAAATCAATGAGCAACTCTGGGAAAAAACTTGGGATATTCTGTTTTTTGCGGGACACAGTGAAACCAAAGGTGAGCAAGGAACAATTTACATTAATTCTCAAGAGAGTTTAACCCTGAGTGAGCTTAAATATGGTTTAAAACAAACAGTTCAATCGGGGTTAAAACTAGCAATTTTTAATTCATGCGATGGATTAGGATTAGCTAAAGAACTCAGTGATTTGCATATTCCTCGAATGATTGTCATGCGAGAAATTGTTCCCGATCAAGTGGCTCAAACCTTTCTGAAGTATTTTCTGACTGCTTTTTCAAGCGGAAAATCTTTTGCTTTTGCAGTGCGGAAAGCACGGGAACGTTTACATGATGAATTAGAAAAAGAACTTCCCTGTGCGAGTTGGCTGCCTGTTATTTTTCAGCATCCCACAGCGCGATCGCTGACTTGGGAACAGTTGTGTCAACCGCCTAATAAACCTCAGTCTAAACCCCAAAAAACTCCTTTATTTCGATGGAATGATTGGCAAAAAATATTGACGATAAGTGTCGTTATAACAAGCTTAGTAATGGGTGTGCGATCGCTCGGAATACTACAAACTTGGGAACTGAAAGCAATAGATGCGTTAATTCGGTTAAAACCCGATGAACCACCTGATCCTCGGATTTTAATTATAACCGTAACAGAGAAAGATATTCAAGCTCAAAATCCCAATGAATTACGAGGTTCTTTATCGGATACAGCACTGAAACAGTTATTAGAAAAACTCAATCAATATCAACCGAGAGTGATTGGTTTGGATATTTATCGTCCTTTTCCCGTTCAAAAAAATAAGCAAAAATTAGCCAATCTCTTAAAACAAGATGAAAAATTAATTGTTGTTTGTGAAGTTGGCGACGGTGAAAATAATCCTTCTATTCCTCCTCCCGATCAAGTTCCGCTTCAACAAGTAGGGTTTAGTGATGTACCTATTGATCCGGATGGAATTGTTCGGCGTCAGCTTTTGGGAATGACTCCAAACTCTAAATGTAATACAGAAAAATCCTTTAGTTATAAGGTTGCTTATCGTTATCTCAAGGCTGAAGGAATTGAATTTAATCGCACTTCACCGAATACTTTTAAAATCGGTTCAGTTGAGTTTAAAAAGCTTGAACCTGCAACGGGAGGTTATCATCAATTAGATGCAATGGGATATCAAATTATGCTCAATTATCGATCTTCTGAAGCTCCCGCTCAAACCGTTACATTAAGTGATATTCTCAGCGATCGCTTTGATCCAAGGTGGATTCAAGATAGAATTGTTTTGATTGGTACAACGGCTCAGAGTATCGATGATGGTTTTCTCACGCCTTATAGTGCGGGTTATTCACCGATTAAATATACTCCGGGAGTCTTTATTCAAGCTCAAATGATCAGTCAAATTCTCAGTGCAGTTCAAGATAATCGACCCTTGCTTTGGGTGTTACCCAAGTGGGGAGAAGTTCTCTTGATTTTCGGATGTGCTGTGATTGGAGAAATCCTCTTTATTTTTTATTTTTATCGCCAAAAACCTACAATAATATTGTATCTTATTATTGGTAGTGTGAGTCTAATTTTTATCGGTGGTATTGGCTATATTACTTTAACAAAAGGAGGTTGGATACCGATTGTTCCCTCTGGGTTGGCATTGATACTCACTGGTGTTATAAAAGTTGCTTTTCCTAAGACTATATAATGAAAAATGACTCAGATAAAGCTATACTTCACAACCCTCTTATTTTTCCTAAGTTTTACAGGAAAAATTAGTTATGGAATTGATGAGCCTTCAAAAGCTAGCTCATTTTTTCAGCTAGCCAGCAACAACTTCGATTTTGATGGAGATGGCAGACCGGGTAATCGTAAAGGGGGAGCAAGTCGCGGAAATTGCCCTGCAACTCAGCCCCCTCTAACCGCTTTAATCCCTCAAACAAACCTGGGTTTGACGACAAAAGAATATCCAACATTTTGGTTTTATATTCCTTATCATTCTACCGAAATTCGTCAAGCTGAATTGATGCTTTTAGATGAAAATCAAAGTCCGGTTCTCGAAAAACCGATTTTAGTTCAACTATCAAAAACACCGGGAATTATTAGTGTTAAACTTCCCTCAACCGCAAAACCCCTAGAACTTGAACGGGAGTATCGTTGGTTTTTTGAACTGGTTTGTGATTCGGAAAATCCATCAAACAATCACAGCGTTCATGGCTGGATCAAACGAGTTCAAGGGAGTCAAGAATTGAACAGTCAGTTAGGAAATAATCAAACCGAAAAAAGTTATCTTGTTTATGCAGAAAACGGTATTTGGTATGATGCTTTAACGAGTCTTATTCAGGGAATGAGCGCTAACCCGTCTGATTCGACTTTAACCAATGATTGGTCTAACTTCCTCAAATCAGTAGAATTAGAAGAATTCATTCCAATTCCCATCATTGACTGCTGCTGACTCGCGAACCGAGTGAAAATCAACAGGTTTTTAAGCAGGGTCGAGAAACTTAGCGACTGTTTGCACATCTTTATCACCCCGTCCCGAACAGTTTAAAATAATCCGAGGACTGCCTTCTAATTGCGGACAAAGGGTTTCTAAATAAGCAATCGCATGGGCAGTTTCCAACGCCGGAATGATTCCTTCTAACTTCGATAACCGTTGAAACGCATCTAAGGCTTCTTGGTCAGTAACACTATAATATTCTGCCCGTTGGCTATCTTTTAAATAACTATGTTCAGGCCCAACGCCGGGATAGTCCAAACCCGCACTAATTGAATGGGCTTCGATTACCTGTCCGTCATCATCTTGTAATAGATAACTCATCGCCCCATGCAACACCCCAACTCGTCCTTTGGTGAGGGTGGCGGCGTGTTTCCCCGTCTCAATCCCTGAACCTGCCGCCTCGACGCCAATGAACCGCACAGAGGATTCATTGACAAACTCGTGAAACAGTCCCATCGCGTTAGAACCACCCCCCACACAAGCCAATAAAATATCAGGTAAACCGCCCCATTTTTCTAAACATTGGGCGCGAGTTTCTACACCAATAACTCCATGAAAGTCTCGCACCATCATCGGGTAGGGATGGGGGCCTGCGACGGAACCGAGAATGTAGTGCGTCGTTTCTACATTTGTTACCCAGTCTCGAATCGCCTCACTGGTGGCATCTTTCAGGGTTCCGGTTCCCGCTTCAACGGGTTTGACTTCTGCCCCCAACAGCCGCATTCTAAAGACGTTTAGGGCTTGTCTTTCCATATCATGGACGCCCATATAAATCACGCATTGCAAGCCAAACCGCGCACAAACGGTTGCTGTAGCGACGCCATGTTGACCTGCGCCCGTTTCTGCAATAATTCGCTGTTTGCCCATTTTAAGGGCTAATAACGCTTGAGCCAAGGCATTATTAATCTTGTGGGCGCCGGTGTGGTTGAGGTCTTCGCGTTTGAGGTAAATTTGCGCTCCCGTACCATCCGGTTTGGCGTAATATTGGGTTAAACGTTCAGCAAAATACAACGGACTCGGACGACCCACATAATCGCGCAAAAGTTGTTGTAATTCCTGTTGAAATTCCGGGTCGTGGCGGTATTGTTTGAAGGCGGTTTCTAATTCCGCTAAAGCTGGCATTAAAGTTTCTGGAACATATTTGCCTCCAAACTGGCCGAAGCGTCCCTGGTCGTCGGGGCGTTGGGTAGAAGTGGGTTGAGAATCCGGGCGGAGGGGTGTTGTAGTCACTGGCTCAAAACGTTAACTGAACGATTGTTTATTATTATATAAGTTTGGGGTCTGGGTTGAATTAATTTTATATTTTATTCGATTCTTGGCGATCGCACTCCGTTTTTTCAGTTTACAGTTTTGTTGGGGTAATTCATCAATTACCCTGACCCGTCACTTAAGTTGCTGCCAACGAGGGTAAAAAGCTAACAATTTGCGGAAATACAATAATCAAGACTAACACCATTAATTGTAGCAGAATAAAGGGAATTGCGCCTAGATAAATATCTTCGGTTGTGACTTCGGGCGGTGCAACACCTCGTAGATAAAATAACGCGAAGCCAAAAGGAGGCGTCAGAAATGAGGTTTGAATATTAGCCCCAAGTACCACACCAAACCAAACTAAATCCATCCCAAAACTTTGGGCAATGGGAACGAGTAACGGCACGACAATAAAAACAATCTCAAAAAAGTCAATAAAAAATCCCAGAATAAAGATTAATAACATTGTAATGACTAAAAAGCCGATAGCCCCTCCCGGTGTATTAGAAAGGGAATCTCGGACTAATTGTTCACCGCCGAGTCCGCGAAACACTAAACTAAATGCCCTCGAACCAATTAAAATAAACATCACCATGCAAGTGGTTCGCAAAGTGGCATCACAAACTTGGCTGATATTTTCCCAATTCAGTCGGCGGTTTGCTGCGGCTAAAATCATCGTCCCGACACAACCCACAGCACCCGCTTCTGTTGGAGTCGCTATCCCAAAAAAGATAGTTCCTAAAATTAAGGTTATCAGTAAGATTGGTGGAATTAAAACTTTAATAATTTTGCCTCCGAGTCCCGGTGCATCTAGGACTTCTTGCGGTAACGCTGGGGCAATATCAGGGCGTAAAAAGGCTACAATTAATACATGAATTAAAAAGGCTCCCGTCATTAATAAACCCGGAATCACTGACCCAATAAATAAGTCACCGACTGAAACCCCGAGTTGATCGCCTAAGACCACTAAAACCACACTAGGTGGAATAATTTGTCCGAGGGTTCCTGATGCGACAATCACTCCAGTAGCCAGCTTTTTATTGTAGTTATATCGCAGCATTGTCGGCAAAGAAATTAATCCCATTGCAATCACCGTTGCCGCGACAACACCTGTTGTAGCCGCAAGTAATGCCCCAACAATGATCACCGCAACGGCTAACCCACCCCGCACCCGTCCGAATAAAATTCCCATCGTTTCTAAGAGGTCTTCAGCAATGCCAGATTTTTCTAACATTGACCCCAAAAAGATAAAATAGGGAATGGCAAGTAGGGTAAAATTATTCATAGTACCGAAAATTTGTTGGGGCATTGCTGACCACAAAATCGGGTCAAATATTCCCAACGCCATACCAATAAACGTAAAAAAGAGGGCAACTCCTCCCAGTGAAAAGGCAACGGGATAGCCAATTGCAAGAAAGACTAACACCGCCCCAAACATTAACAGACTTAACAGATCTGGATTCATAGCATTCGACAAGATTTAAACAGATTTCAATTCAAAAGACTTGAAATTATGATCAAACTAGAGGAAGTTTATGTCATCAAATTACTCAATACAATTCTGGGATTTCAGCTATTCCAAAGATCGGCGACTGGGATCTTCAATTTCCGGCGTGAGAATCCCTTTAAAAATGGCAAAGTTTTTAATCGCCTCAGAAATTCCTTGCAAAATTAACAACAAGAAACTGACAATAATTAAGCTTTTAATTGGATAACGAGGTAAACCACCCGGATCAGGTGAAGTTTCTAAAATTGCCCAAGAATTGCTAACAGCCCCCCAAGAATAGAAGATCACCATCACACAAAAGGGAATCAGGAAAAATACACTTCCAAATAAATCAACTAAAGCTTTTTGTTTGGTATTAAGGCGACTTTGAATCACATCAACTCGGACGTGTTCATTGTGCTTTAACGTGTAAGCCGCACCTAACAAAAAGATCACATCAAAAATATACCATTGCGTTTCAAGGAGGACGTTTGAACTGAGATTTTGCCCGACTGTCCGCCCTACATAACGACCGACAACATTCCACGTTCCTACAGCAATCATCAGCAGGGCAAACCAATAAACAAAACGACCAATCGATTCATTAAACTGGTCAATTAATCTAGAAATCTGCAATAGAACTTGCACAATCAACTCCCATTTGTAATCAATGTAACAGATAGACTCTTGTTTATCTTATATCATTAAAATTAGAGTGCATCAAACAGATTACTCTCTTTCTGGTCAAAAAATGAGGTCATTTGATGCACCCTACAGGCAGTTAACTGTTAGCTTCCAACTGACACAGCAACACCGCAAACCAGGGGTGAGAATCCGTCCAAACCTGTAGCGAGATTAAACCTTTAGATTTCAGGTAAGCTTGCATTTTTTCTAAGTTAAACTTGCGGGAAATTTCAGTGTGAACCGTTTCTCCGGCGGCAAAATTCACCGTTAAGTCTAGACTCCGCAACTGAACGGTTTGCGATCGCAAACTTCTCAAGTGCATTTCGATCTGATGCTCTTGTTGATTGTAAAAAGCCCAATGTTCAAACTGTTGTAAATTAAAATTACCTTCAAAACGGCGATTAAGATGTTGCAGCATATTCAAATTAAACGCCGCAGTTACTCCTTGAGCATCATTATAAGCCGCTTCTAAAATCTTAGGAGGTTTTTGCAAATCAATTCCCAAAAGAAAATACTCTCCGGGTTGTAATGCGGTTGTAATTTGAGCAAAAAATTGATCAGATTCCGCCGGACTGAGATTTCCCAACGTACTCCCCAAAAAACCAATCATCCGGGTTGGTAATGGGGGAGATTTTAGTTGTTGAAGCGCGAGTTCATAGGTACTAACCAAACCATGAACCTGCAAAGAAGGATAATCTCCTAACAATTCATAGGCACTTTTTTCCAACATTCCCCCGCTAATATCAATCGGTAAATAGCGTAAAGGATAATTGAGCTTTTGGTAAGCATCTAGCAGAATTCGCGTTTTTGTCGAACTCCCACTTCCCAACTCAACCAATTCACAAGGGCCTGTCAAATGAGCGATTTCTGAAGCACAATTTCTCAAGATAGCAGTTTCTGTGCGAGTCGGATAATATTCCGGTAACTCACAAATTTCCTCAAACAATACCGAACCGCGATCATCATAAAAATACTTGGGAGAGAGAGTTTTTGGGCTTTGAGTTAACCCGTGAATTACATCCGTCGCTTGAAGAATATCCGACTCCAGAGAAGCCGTCTCACTGACAAGATTTTCGATCCACAGCCGTTTTTTCAGAAGTGAACAATCACTCTCTTTAGAAGTTGATGGGTTTGAAATTTGCATTGCAACTTAGCTAGACGCAGCAATTGAGACCAACGCCGACTTGCCCAGTCATTTTCAGGGTTGACGGACAAATTTAAGACGATCTCGTTTATTATTGTCTCATAAGTTGGTAAGCTTCCGCAGAACAGCAAGCGAACTGGAAGAGATTTCTTCGACTTGATCGGATATGATAGAACCACAAGCAACTAAAGGAGCTTGTCCCTCACGGAAAACCGCACAGTCCCCGACAAGCATCACACCTGGACTGACTTCTAAAGGTAGATTTTTGTTGAAGTTAACTGCAATTGTAGCAGGACTGCGATCGCCTATTTTGACTGATAAAATAATCGCATCAGAAAAAGATGACAGTAAATTCACGGTAACTGTAGGAACCCGATCTTTTGCAGGAACCAAAACCCAAGCAAAGCAGGTTGAAGCTTGAATTTGAGTTGAATAAATCGCAGTTGGATTGGGTTGTTTATGGTTGTATTCTCGACTCCACCAACCTTGAACCGGATTTTCTTGACCTTGAATTAAATTAACCATCCAACCCACCGGAGAAGCCGGAATTATTTTCAGATTTCCTAATCCCGCATCCACTGAACCGACAGAATCTCCTTCTACAACGACGGTACAATCTGGATGAAAATGCCATAAAGTCTCCAGTTTACGCGGACAATTTGTAATAATTTGATCGACAACGATCCAGTATTGATCATGCAGATAGACAACCGATCTTGTGTGAATCGCCGTTCCTGAAACCCTTTGAAAACCCTGATCAAACTGACCCCGAGCATAGTCTAATTCTGATGAGATACTATAGTTAATATTCTCAACAAGCGGACGACGAGCTTCTCGGATATCCATCTTCTGTCCGCCTCCATCAACCAAAATTACATTATGACTCGCTGACCCTCGAAAATAACGCCAGTAAGGACTACGAACATAACTATATCGACCACTATCGACTAATAAATCTCGTCCATAAGCCGCGATAGAAAGATGCAATTTATCGTTATGAATGTGATAGTTAATTCCCATTGGCCCGATGTCAAAAAATGCCCAATGAGCCTGGGTATCCCAACCATTTCGCATGATCATTTGACCCGCCCAAGGAAACAGGACTGATGGCTCTCCTATTGGCTTCAGACCCAGCTTTCCATTTGTGGTAATATAAGTCCAGTCAGGACGATCATAGGTGATGGCTGCTTCCTGCACAGGCCGTTGATTCTCATCTCGATCTGAATCATTATTCAAAACACCACTGCCATCGGGACGCATGGAATAAGCCAGATAATTCCACATCTGTTCTAAGCGTTTTTTAAAAGGCAGAGGAACGAACTGATCAGCTTGATTTAATAACCTCGCAAAACTTTGAAAATCATTCATGGTGACTCGATGATAATGACTGGTTAGTTCTTTGTGAACACCATCGGGATACACCTGAATATCTATTTCTTTGATAAAACGATTTTTCGCATATTTCAACCATTCTTTAGCCTGTTTAAATTCCGGCCAGTAAAGAGATATTGTCGCTAAACCATTCATTTCTCGACACAGCCAGTTCGCTCCCCAACTATGAAGATGTCGCAGATAATAGCCATGATTCGGAATACTAGATAGCATGAGAATACGAGCCACATCCGAAAATTCTTGGACGGGTTGCAAATGATAAAAAATTGACGACCAATGAATCATTCGCCAAGCAACTTCTAAGCCTCGCCACTGCGCCCAGGTGGAAGGATTTGTTAAGGATGGACTCGAAAGAATCCAATCAATAATTTGATGGTTTAAGTAGCCAATATAATAGGGTTTTCCGGTATGTTGATAAGCCATCAACAAGTCAATAAAATGATAGTGACGATTGAGAAAAAAAGCCCACTGTTCATCATTGTTTTCTCCTTTGTATGACCAATCTAAATGATGGTTAGCTAACCGAGGAACTTGGCTACTTGCTAATTGAAAGGTGAAAATATCTTTTAGTAATAAATCAGCCTCAGAATCATTGACTGAATTCGGTTGAACTGCTAGCTGATGATGCCATTGAGTCGGATGATCGTTTCGGTAATATTCAAGTAACGCTTTACAGGCGCCTAACCAATTGCCTTTGGAGACTTCTATTTTAGTAATTTTTAAGCCTTCTATTTCTAAGTTGAGATTGGAAAATAGATTTTTAATTCGCTGCGGATATCGCTGACACAGATCTTCAAGTGACATGAGACTCCAATCAACGTGATATTCTCCTTGACTTAATCTTTGGGGAGTATTGATTGAGATCAGCCAAATTGTATTAAAAGGATAAATCAATCCTTTTTTGATTTTAATGCCTGCTTTTTTCAGATTGATTTTTAATTTTTGAATCCCATCATAAAAAAGATCGATGTTCAACGCTTTATCAATCATGGTGTACCTGTTTTTCAAACCGAGAGGTGATATTTAGGCGAATCGAATTTTTTTGATTTTATTGAAAAGCCAAATTCTGTTCCTGCACCGAAGGAACATACCAATTTTTTTTGTTTTATATCAAAAAATTAATAGGGCAGGATGAGAAGATAATTTTTGAGATTCTCTCCTCTGTCACCCTGAAAGCTTCTCTAGCTAGCTAGTACAACCCAACTCTAGGATTCCCTGTGAAAAACTAGAAATTGATGATCGCGATAATATACCCAATATATCAAAGATTATAAAATTAACAAATCTGAAGATTTAGACAACATAGCGATATCCAGACTCTCCAACCCCCAATCGAATATAATGTGGTAGATTAATAGCATTCCTTGAGCGGGTTGTAATTTTGGTTCAATATCAAGTCCCTAACACTCATCTCAAATCTTTCGTCTAATGACCCTTCAACCTCCAACTGACTGCGACGATCAAAACTTGATTCTGCGTGAGTTGATCACTCAGCAAATTACCGCTAGCCCAAATCAGCGCATTTCCTTTGCCGATTATATGAATGGGGTTCTTTATCATCCCCAACAGGGATATTACGCAACTCCTCACACTCGCATCGGTGCAGAAGGCGATTTTTTTACCGCCCCTCATTTGGGCGCTGACTTCGGAGAATTACTCGCTGAACAGTTAGTGGAGATGTGGGAGATTTTACATCAACCTCAGCCGTTTACCCTCGTGGAAATGGGCGCCGGACAAGGGATTCTCGCGGCGGATATCCTACAATACATTCAGCGACAGTATCCGCACTGCTTCGAGGTTATCGATTATATAATTATCGAAAAATCACCCGCCCTCAAAGCCGAACAACAACAAAAACTCCAAAACACAATCGGTTCTGCTGTCTCTGTGCGTTGGTGTGAATGGCCGGAGATTCCTGATGATTCAATTACAGGCTGTTTCTTCTCTAACGAACTCGTGGACGCTCTCCCGGTTCATCAAGTGATTGTTCGCGATCGCCAACTCCGAGAACTCTATGTATCGTTAAATTCCCTAAATTCCCATAGAGAGGGCGAGTATAGCAGTAATGCTTATTTTACCGAAATTGAGGGTGAGTTGTCAACCCCCCAACTTTTAAGCTATTTTTCCCCGCTAAAAATAGACCTATTATCCAATATTTATCCCGAAGGTTATCGCACTGAAATCAACCTAGCTGCTATCGATTGGATAACAACAATTGCCAAAAAATTAAATCAAGGATTTGTATTAACCATTGATTACGGCTACTCTGCCGAGCGCTATTATACCCCAACTCGTTCAAGCGGAACCTTGCAATGCTATTATCAACACCGTCATCATAACAATCCTTACATTTATATTGGCAAACAAGATATAACCGCTCACGTAGATTTTACCGCCTTAGAAAAACAAGGAGAACTATTAGAATTAGAAATCATCGGCTTCACTCAACAAGCCCTATTTTTAATGGCATTAGGACTCGGCGATCGCATAGCAGCAAATTCCCAAACTCCAGGACAAAATTTATCCGAAGTGTTACGAAGACGTGACTCCTTACATTCTCTGATTAACCCAATGGGTTTAGGGGGGTTTGGAGTTTTAATTCAAGGGAAAAGGTTAACAGCCTCAAAGCCAATTCAGCTTAAAGGTTTAACCATTCCCCAATTTTAATCGGAAGAAAAAAAGAACACCAAGACACAGAGACACCAAGAGAAAACTTTCGTGTCTTTGTGTCTTCGTGGTAAATTTCCCCCTCAACAAAATGTTCTCGATAATAGAGACATAAGAAACAACACCAAGAGCAAATCTTTGTGTTTTTGTGTCTTCGTGGTGAATTTCCTCCTCAACAAAATGTTCTCGATAATAGAGACATAAGAAACAACACCAAGAGCAAATCTTTGTGTCTGTGTGTCTTCGTGGTGAATTTCCTCCTCAACAAAATGTTCTCGATAATAGAGACATAAGAAACAACACCCAGAATAAATTTTTTCTATTTTTAAAATTGACTTCGTAAATTTTCAGCCTGTTGATGAATCATTTGGCGTTCATTTTCAGAGATTTTATCCAGATGAGAAAGAACTAAATTCATTCGTCCTTGAGACTTGAGTTTTTCCCGATGTCTATCGAGAAAATCCCAGTAAAAAACATTAAAGGGACAAGCTTTTTCTCCCGTGCGAATACGGGGGTTATAAATACAAGTTTTGCAGTAATCGCTCATTTTATTGATATAATTTGCTGAAGCTGCATAGGGTTTAGAAGCGAGAATTCCGCCATCGGCAAATAATCCCATACCAATTACGTTTGTTTGCATCACCCAGTCATAGGCATCAATAAAAACTGCATGAAACCAGTTTTCAACTTCTTGGGGAGAAATTCCGGCAATTAACGCAAAATTACTTAAGATCATTAACCGTTGAATGTGATGAGCATATCCTGTCGTTTCTACTTGAGATAAGGCTTGATGTAAACAGTTCATATCGGTTTTTTCAGCATCCCAAAAAAACTCCGGTAAAGGTTGAGTGTGATTAAACCAATTGTGTTCGGAATAATCAGCATCCATGACTCGATAAATTCCGTGCATATATTCTCGCCAACCGAGAACCTGGCGAATAAATCCTTCTACACTATTAAGCGGTAAGTTATTTTGATAATAAGCTGTTTCTGCGGCTTGAATCACTTCAAAAGGATGCAGTAAACCTAGATTCAAATAAGGAGAGAGTAAAGCGTGCCATAACGTTTGTTCACCCGTGACCATCGCATCTTGATAGGAACCGAAAAAAGCCAGACGTTGTTCTATAAAATTTTGCAAGACTTCCAAGGCTTGTTGGCGAGTCACCGCCCAAGCAAAGGGTTCAATTTTTCCATATAATGGAAGTGAAAGTTGTTTAACTTGTTCAAGAGTTTCTTGGGTGATTTCATCCGGTTCAAACTCAAGGGGATGAGGAGGATTTAATTTTCCTTTGGGCGGTTTGCGATTTTCCTGATCAAAATTCCAACGATTTCCAATCGGCTGATCATCCGCCATCAAAATATTAAATCGTTTGCGTCCTTCTCGATAAAAATCCTCCATCAATAAACGTTTCCGACGCTTTGACCATTGCTGAAACTCGGGTTCACTCCACAGAAAATGGTTATTTTCCAGCCAATTCAGTTGACAAGGTAACTGTAAATTTTCGATCAATTGTTGGAAAGGTCTATCATTGGGAATCATGACTCTAAGTTGAGTAATTTGATGATCTTGAATCCATTTTTTCAGGGGAAATTCCACAGATTCCTCTGTAATAATATAAGTTACAGACCAGCCTGCCTCTCGCAACTCAGCCGCAAAATGTCGCATTGCTGACCACACCAACACCAGTTTTTGTCGATGATAAGGTCTAACTCTCACAAAGTCTAGAGATTCAATCAAAATAATCGGTGTATCCTGATGAGAATCACAACTTTTTAATGCAGCTTGTTGACTCCAAAGCTGATCTCCTAAAATCCAAATACCTACTGTCATTGAACTGATTTCCTGATTTAATTTTCAGAGCGGCGGTGTTGTCTTAATGTTTGAATCTCGAATCCGTTTAGTTTGATTAAAATCCCGAAAAAGACGAATTGTCAAGAGAGAATGCTTCCTCAGAATCAATTCTGGAAATATCAAGATTTTGTTTCAAAGACGAATTAGACCTGATCAGCAGCATTTTATCGCAAATCATATACTCGGGGGAGGCAATCGAGGTTAACAAGGGTTACGATCTAAAAATACAACTGAAAGATCACTTATTATAGAATTGGAGTATATAATCTCACCGGATCGGGTTGGCAATCTCACCGCAGAGTTAGTTTACTCCCTACCCTAGCCACTCAACTTTTAAAGCTTACATTTGCCTTTTTCTCGATCTAGTCTTACTTTAATTTAGGTCAAATTACTCTCCTATCATGCACCCTCAGTTCAAACAGTTCAAAACGGACTATGCCTAAACCCAGTCAATCCTCCTTTCGTCGCATTCTGCTGTCCCGGATTTTACTGCTCAGTGTTCCGGTTCTTCTTGTTGGAGAATATGTCACCTATCGCAAAGCAAGATCGGGTTTATTAGAAACTGCTCGTCTGAATTTAACTGAAAGTGCAGTCGATATGGCAGAGTATATTAACAACTGGATAAAATTTCTTCAGTCTAATCTAATTTTAGCAACTAACAGCACAATATTACAATCCGAACAAATCGAAAATTATCAACAGTTTATCAAGCAGCTTGAACAACAACTTCCCACGCAAGTCAACTGTCTACAACTGGTTGATATCCAAACCAATGAAGTTCAGGCTAGCAGTTGTGGAAACGAAGCCATTATTTCCACTCCCTCTAACCTCTGGGTTCAACAAAAACCCTCAAATCAGGTTTTAAGCCCAGCGAATGTTTACATTCAAAATAAAGAGTTTAAGTCTAAAATCGACGAGGAAACACCCGTCTCCGAAACTTCCGCAGCTATTACCCCCTGGAATAATAAAATTCAGTTGGTTTTTATGGCTCCCGTTTATATCACCAATGCCGAAACAAATCAACTCCGTTACGTGCTTATTTTAGAATCAAATTTACCCTTATCCTCTAAAGATAGACCCAAATCCTTAACCGGTTTTACCGTTGTTCTAGATGAAGCCGGTCAAATTATTGCTCATCCCGAAGCTTCAAAAGTTGGAGTGAATATTAATCAAGAAGTTGACGGTCCCCGTCTGCAAAATATCATTAATAGTGCCTTATCAGGAGAAAAAGATTTTGTTCATCTATTCTTCTTTGATCAAAATGGGAATGAATTACTCGCCGGATATAATGCCATTCCCAGTCCGATTTCTCAGGAAAAGGGAAGTCAATGGGTGATATTAGCCGTTACCAGTTTAGATGATGCACTCTCCGGTTTAAAAGACATCAACTCCGTTTTATTTTATTTAACGATTAGTTTAATTGCCGCGAGTATTATTGCAGCCCTTTATTTATCGAGAGACTTGGCTCGTCCTCTCGAACGGTTAAGAGATTATGCCTTAACAATTAATAGCCGAGAATCACCGAAACCTGTCCCGCAAAACTTGAGAATTCGAGAATTTATTCAACTTGGACAAGCCATTAGTATTATGGTTGAACGGTTGCAATCAAGAGCCTCTGCTTTAGAATTAGCCACCCAAGAAGCACAAATAGCCAATCAATTGAAAGATGAGTTTCTGCGAGTGATTTCTCACGAACTGAGAACCCCACTCAATGGCATTATTAACTCCCTGCAATTTCTCCGAGATGATTTGTGCGACAGTCCCGAAGAAGAACAAGAATATTTGGATATGGCGAATGAATCCGCTCTGCATTTATATAGTATCGTTAATGATATTTTAGATATTGCTCTGATTCAAGAAGGCAAGTTTTCAATCAACCCAAAAACCGTTGATTTAGTCAAAATTATTCAAGAAGTCATTGCCATTCACAGCTTAGAGATTAACCAAAAAGGTTTAAAATTAAAACTGCACATCGAAAAACCGATTAAGGTTTTAGCTGATTCCGATAAATTGAAACAAGTTTTTGTCAATATTTTGAGTAATGCCGTTAAATTTACAAAAAAAGGCAGCATTACCATCACAGCCGATATTCAACCCATCGTTCACTGTGATTTAATTTCCTATGAATCCTGCGAGGAAAAATCTCAAGTGATTATCACCGTCAAAGATACCGGAATCGGAGTCGCTCTCGATAAACAAGATAAACTCTTTCAACCTTTCGTCGTCGTCGATGGTTCAACCACTCGAGAATTTGACGGCATTGGCTTAGGATTAAGCATTTCCCAAAGTTTAATGAAAATGATGGGAGGTTCAATTGAACTTTATAGCAAAGGCGAAAACCAAGGTACAACCGTCACTCTTTCTATCCCCGTTGTCTCATCCCCATCTGATACAAAATTGCGTTAAAATTACGGTAGGGTTCATCAAACCCATTAATCTTTTGAGACAAGGGAAAGTGTTGAAAATTTGATGGACTCGACTTTAAAGTTGAATCGGTTTTCCCCCTTGTTGAAGAGACTCACTTAAACCACAAAGAACCCGCACTAAATCAGTCCCAATTTCACCCGAAGAAATCGAACAAACTTGATTGTGACGAATACAATTTAAAAAGCGATCGCAAACTTCAGCCAACGGTTCAGCAGGTTCGACTTCAACCGTTTCACATTCAACCCCAGCCGCTTGCCAACCTTCTCCCACCGTCTCTAAATAGCCGCGTTGTAAGGTTAACGGCCTATCTTTTAACATCTCATCAAAAATCAACGTTCCTTCACTCCCCACAAGCGCCAAACGTCGCTGTTTATCCGGGTTCAACCAACACAAATGTAAAAACGCTTGAAAACCTGACTCATAAGTAATCGTTGCCATCACCACATCTGACAACCCCGAAATATTATTAGAAATAGGAAAACTCGGACTACTCAAATCAAAACTGCGATCCGGTTGCAGCCAAACCGTTCCCGTTGCTTGTACCTCAACAGGTTTTTGTCCTAACCAAGTATTAAAAATCCCAATATCGTGAATCGCTAAATCCCACAACGCATCTACATCTTGTCGTACAGGTTCTAAGTGAGTCCGAGCCGCATAGCCATACCGCAACTGTCCCAACTGTCCTTGTTCAATCACCGCTTGACCTTTCGTAACCGCCGGATGAAACAAATAGGTATGATCGATGAACAGTTGACGATTATGCCGTTTAGCCAAGCTACAAAGGCTCTGTGACTCCGAAAGTTTCAGCGTGAGAGGTTTTTCGGCAAAAACATGATAACCCCGCTCTAGAGCCTCATAAATCAGGGTATAGTGCGTTGAAGCGGGAGTCGCAATCACAACAGCATCCAGTTCACAGTCGTTAATCACCTTAAACCAATCCGTCTCCAACTGCACCGTATCATCAAGCAGCAAACGCTCCTTAGCCTTTTGAAGTCGTTCAAAATGAGGATCAGCGATCGCCACCACCTGCGCTTGAGGATGTTGATAAAAATTGCGGATCAAATGGGTTCCCCAACGACCCGCTCCGAAAATAGCAACTTTGATCGGATTTGTCATCTGTTCATCGTCCGTAATTAGAATCAAAAAATTGAATTAATCTTGAGTTTTCTTTTGAGTCGGAACCACCAAAATCCTATAAGCCTCTTGAGCCGCTGCTTGTTCAGCCGCCTTGATCGAACGTCCGCGACCTTCACCCACAGATTGACCTTGAAACCAAACTTTAGCCGTGAACCGTTGATCATCGCCCATCGGCCCGCTTTCTTCTACGGTATATTCGGGTAAAACTTTATAATAACTTTGCGTCCACTCTTGCAGTGCAGCCTTGTAGTTTTGACGAGCCGGATCGCGTAAAATCTGAGTCGCTCCCTTTTGGAAGTGAGGTTCTAGCCAGGGACGGATCAGTTGTAAATTTTGGGTACTCAAGTACAAAGCCGCCAGTATCGCTTCCAAACAGTCCGCTAAACGTGACTGGTTCCCCATGCGATCTTGCGCCGCACTCCCGCCAATTAACAAATATCGACCCATGCCATAACTTTCGGCAATTTCTGCCAAAAACCGATCACTGACCAACACCGAGCGAATGGCGCTAAACTCTCCAACAGGTTGATTGGGATAAGTTTCCCACAAAAATTCGGAAGCCGCCAGTCGCACAACAGCATCTCCCACAAATTCTAACTGCTCATAGTTAGCTTCCGTTGAAATCGAAGGATGCGTTAGGGCCAGATCTAACAAATGCCACTTAATGGCGTCTTGTTCCGACAGTCCCAAACGTTCAACCAGCTTCTGCAACTGACGTTGGCGGTTTGGATAGCCGATTTTCATTGGGTTCTCACCTCTCTAACCTGCTGGAGACTCCCGTTATAATCTTTTTGATTTAACGGTGAGAGGAAAGCAGGGCAGGGCGTACTGCTTCCTTACTAATTTTGAGAACCCCTACCGCCTTGGATGTACTAACGACATTCGACGTTTTGCATTCGCCTTTCGCCTGGACAGTTACAGGCTTGTGCGTTCTACCTGTACGCATAGGGGTTGTTTTTCGGCTTAACGCCTCTCCCTTTCGGGGTAAAGTGAGCTTCGCCAATGTTAGAGGTCGGTACTTTCCAATCAGCACTACCACTGACCCGACGCGACTGTTTAACTGCTTGGTTCTAGAGCGGGGGACTAGCTACGCATCCCCCGGTAGGAACTTTAACACTTACCTCTAACGTAGTGCGCTAGACACTTAGGCTGGTCAACTTGGGCTTTTTAAAGCCCCCGTTAGAGTCCTAGAACTTAACGGCGGGTTGTTGACAGGTTCGGAGCAATCCGAAAAAGAGAGAGTCAGACATAAGCCGGGTTCTGTTCTTTCAACTGCTAGCAGTCAAAAGGGCAGTTATCTATCTGGGATGTTTGTTACCAAACACCTCTAGCGGTGCCACCTCAACCGGAACCGGGAAAAGACCAACCGTAGTTCCTCCGACCTTGCTCCCACCTGGGGTTTACCGAGCCAACGCCTCACGACGTTGCTGGTGCGCTCTTACCGCACCTTTGCACCCTTACCCTTTCAGTGATCAGTAAACAGTTATCAGTTCTCAGTTATTCACTGTCTCCTGTCCCCTCTCTCCTGTTGACTGAAAAGGCGGTATCTTTCTGTGGCACTATCCTCACGATCGCTCGCACTGGGCGTTACCCAGCAGATTTAGTCTTTTGGGAGCCCGGACTTTCCTCAGACTCGGGTATTGAGTCCGCAACTGCCTTCGCTGACTCTCTCTAGTCCATAGTATCTCAAAATCTCTTGATTCCATCATCAGCTACATTTACAGGCGTCTAGTTTGTGATGTTTAATAACGGTGTTGTGTGAGGAGAACTAGATGCCGCGACTGTTTCGTTGGGCCACTACTATGATCAGTAGTTTGGCGATCGCAGTGGGTGTAGGACTGACTCAAACCTTACCGATGTTCGGATCATCGAATGAGTTCTATGGCGCTCGTTCCCTAGATGAATTAATTCAACTGCGAGATCAAATCATTCAAGAATTAGAAACGCCTGTTCAAGACTCTTCTGAACCTCGCTTTTTGAATTCTTTGTTATCGGAAACGCCTTCATTCAATCCCGATCAGGAGTTATTCCACAAGCTCAAAGAAATAGAAGTCCAAATCTTGATTGAAAACCGAGCCAATGATAACTGGAAACAAGCCATTCGTTTGGCGACAATCGCCATAGAAACCGAGAATAATTCATCAGATTCTTTAGGCCGCAAAAAGCAAGCCCAGCAACTTTGGCAACAAGCTATCGGCAATTTAAATGAAGTGCCGAAAAATTCATTAATGGCTAGCCAAGCTTCCCAAAAAATCGAACAATATCAAGTCAGCTTAATCGGCTTAACCAAACAAATCCAACTCGCTCAATCTTCTTTTCTAGAACAAATTCGCGCCGAAAGTAACTTATCAAAAACCGCAATGATTAGTGTTTGTAATCTCAACCGAGATTGCGCTCATCTGCGAGGCGAACAACCCCCCGCAAGTCCCGCCAGTTTGATTAAAGTTCCGATTGCGCTTGCCCTTTTAGATAAGGTTTCAAAGGAAAAGATTAGTCTCGAAGAACAAGTTTATGTCGATGGCGGAAACTTTACCGAAGATGCTTCATCAATTCAAGCTAGAAAAAGCTATTCTCTCAAACAATTAATGGGAGAAATGATCGATCATAGTAGTAATATTGCCACCAATCAACTGATTGATTATGTGGGTCAAGATTCTATTAATAATATCCTCAAAAAACAAGGCTATAAAGAAACTCGCGTTCAGTTTAAACTCATGGGCGATCGGATCATGCCCCGACGTCCCGGAAAAGGTCGTAACCGCCTGACTAGCAGCGAACTCACCGAAATGATGGTTAAAACCTATAACCATGAATATCCCGGTTCAGAAGCCTTAATAGAAGCCCTAAACCGCCAGTATGATCGAGCAATTGGTTACGCGGCGTTAGAAGGATTAAAAGCCGAATGGTTAGGCGAAAAAACAGGTCAAAATTCTCGCGTTTTAGGAACTACTTTAGCCGTTAGCATTGATGGCGAACGCTATATTATCACTGTGATTGACAATAATACAGGTAATATTTTTGAAATTCGTAAAGCCATCTCAAAAATTGCCGATCATATTATTCAAAACGGTCATCTTTAAACATTACTTGAATGATGGAATTCCTACCGTTAAAAACGATAATTCAAGGCGAAGGATTTCCGATTCTTTGCCTTCATGGTCATCCCGGTTCCCGTCAATGTATGTCTGTTTTTACCGATTATTTATCCCATCGCTTTCAAACCGTTGCGCCGGACTTACGCGGATATGGTCAGAGTCGCGCTTCTAGAAGCTTTCAAATGCAGGATCACTTAGTTGATCTCGAAAACCTACTCGATCAACTGAATATTCAACATTGTCTGATTTTAGGATGGTCTTTAGGGGGAATTCTCGCCCTAGAACTTGCGTTAAAATTTCCTCAACGAGTCACCGGGTTAATTTTAGTCGCCACCGCCGCTTATCCCCGAGGAAACCATCCGCCGATCACTTGGCTTGACTATGTTTATACAGGTTTAGCGGGAATGATTAACGGGTTGGTTCCCGGTTGGGAGTGGAATATTAACACCTTCGCAAAGCGATCGCTATTTCGATATCTTATTCAACAGCATACCCCCACCGCCTACCAATACATCGCCCGGGAAGCCTTACCCGCCTACCTACATACCTCTGGCTATGCCACTCAAGCCTTAAATCAAGCCCTCCGAGCCTCCTACAACCGTCAAGCGGAACTCGAACAAATACACTGTCCTTGTTTGGTTCTTGCAGGTGCGGAAGATCGTCATATTACAGCCTTATCTAGCCAAGCCACTGCTCAACATCTGCCTAACGCTCAGTTTCGTTGTTATCCTCAAACCGCTCATCTTTTCCCTTGGGAAATTCCAGAACAGGTTCGAGGCGATATTGAGAGTTGGCTGAATACTCAAGTTCTCTAATCAAATAATCCCTGTCCCCTGTTGGCTGTTTTCTAAACTAAGATTGAGGACTGAAAGCTGGAATAATCAGTTGATAAATCGTTTTTTCAAGATCTTCAGCAACCGTTAGGCGAGAGGGTTTACAGCGTCTAACCGAAACTTTGTAAGTGTTCACTCCTTCACTTTCGATGTCTTCTCGATAACCCACTTCAGCAGAATGAGCTTCTTTTGCCGTCAAAAAAGGCCCGAAATAATAAGTGCAATTTGGGCTTTCGGTAATGATTTCTACCCAAAACGCCAAGCCAAAAAAATTGAGCAAATTAATCAAAAGTTCTTTCATGTCTGTTTTTTTCCGTTTCTTATAAGGGCTAGAGATGCTGCTTCACAACTGGACAAAATCTGTCACTGATCCGATCAGTCAGTAATCGTGTTCTCTCAAGCTCAACTGGATATCAATCTTTACCCAAAGTTTGCCGCACACGCCCCTACCTTCAGGTATGGGGATATAAGGCTCTTTCTAATGCTAGAATAACTCTACTGGCAGGGTATTCAACCAGTTGAAAAACCCAGCATCTAATCGATGCAATGAACCTTGAAAACTTAAGGTACGGGGTTCTTGCCAGGAATGCTTTGGCCATATAAAACCTTAAAGCACCAAGTACAGAGAATCAAGCATTTTTTCTCAAGTACGGTAGGGCATACCGAAACTATCTCTGAAATGGGATGAACGACTGGGGAGACGAACCCCTCAAAGAGTAGGTCAGGAAACTAGCTTGCTGTAAGGGTTGTCAATGAATCAGTAATCCAAAGCCGTGAGGCTTGGAGAATCCCCTTTCTTTAGAAATGGGGAGTATGTCAAACTGGGTTATACTCGGTCACATTTCTTTTTTCAATCGCTTTAATTCAACTAGCGACTCTTCCCAGAACACACCCTCACCTAGTGCTTCACTTCTCTCCGACTGACAATATCCAGTTTTGTTAGTTTATCTTAATCTTTCGGACTGAGACAGAATCCATTTATACGGTTTAACGAAGCCGACGCTGACGATAAATTTCATAGAGTGTCATTCCTGTAGCCACTGAAACGTTCAGGCTAGGTGTAGTGCCTTCTAAAGGAATTGAAACCAACACATCGCAACTCTGCTCAATCAACCGACTCAAACCTTCACCTTCACTGCCAACGACTAGGACAATCGGGCCACTAAAATTCACCTGATACAGGGGTTGACTCGCTGTTGCGGATGTACCGTAAATCCAAAAACCTGCCTGTTTAAGTTCTTCGAGAGCGCGATTGAGATTGACAACCCGAGCAACAGGAAACGTTTCTAATGCGCCTGCGGCTACTTTCATCACGGTTGAGGTAATGCCGACCGCCCGACGTTGGGGTAAGATTAACCCCTGAGCGCCGATCGCTTCTGAAGTGCGGATAATCGCACCTAAGTTATGGGGATCAGTTAATCCCTCCGCCATGACTAGCACAGGTTCAGAACTTGCCGCTTGAGCTTGATTGATTAACTCCGCGAGTTCTTTGTACTCATAGGGGCAAACTTGAGCAACAATGCCTTGATGATTGGCGCCTGGTACAATTTGATCGAGACGTTGATGGCTCACCCTATCAATAAGGGTACCATTTGCTTTTGCGATAGACAACCCCTTCTCGAAACGATGATCAGATAATAGTTGCGGGATCATCCAGATGCGATTGAGCGATCGCTGATTTTCCAGGGCAGCCAGAACAGTATGACGACCGTAAATCAAGTCACTGTCTGCATCAGAGGATAATTGTTGGGCTTCGCTCTGGGGATGAGTCGAGGATTGAGAAGAGGGGACTTGAGGTTTAGGTGATGGGCGCTTCGGACGAATTGACTGTTGATCACTTGACTGTCTCTGAGAGCCAGAACGTCGCTGAGGCTTAGAATTTCTATTCATGCCGGGGGGTACTTACTTTCCAAGTCTAACTTCGCGAGTAACTGAGACAAACGTTCGGGATCGGTTAAGTAGAGGTATCCCACTAAAGTTTCTAGACTGGTTGCCAGTTGATAGGTTTGGGGATTAATGCGTTTTGGGCATCTGATCGTCGCATTGCGTCCTCGGCGAACTACTTCCAATTCAGCCGCCGAAAGATAGGGTTCCAGCGATCGCAAGTGACGGGCTTGACTCTCAGCTCTCACCTGAGAAACCACAAGCTGGTGATAAAGTTGAGATCGCTTTGGAGGTCTCAGATAAAAATTACGGATATACAGCTCGTATACCGCATCTCCGAGATAAGCCCAAGAAGCCGGAGACAGTTGTTGAACTTGTTCAAATTTCAGCAGGGGATGATCCATTTCCATAAAATATCAGCCAGACAGCGAGCTGGCCGATGTTTGTATCTCTGTGATCTAGATAGCTAGCTCGGTTCACTATGAGGATTTTTTGTCTATATTCTCGATCGCCTCTTCAACGGAAGACTGCAACGAGAGAAACTTTTCCAAGCGAACTAGCTTGACCGTCTGGGTAATACGAGGATTGGTTACGATTTGTAAACTTCCTCCCTCTGTCTGAGCCTTCTTGACAAGTTGTACAAGTGCGCCTAACCCAGAGCTATCTACAAAATCTATTTTAGACAAGTCCAATACGATGTTTGTTGGCCCCTCATCAATGCAGTTACTCACTTGCTTTCGGAAAGTTGCTTCCGAAAACGCATCTAGTAAGCCCGTCAGACGGAACAACTGATAATTCTCTTTGACATCGCGATTGCCCCTTAGGCTTACAGTCAAGTTTAATGGCTCAGGAATGACACCCTCCTAACTCAAGTAGTGCGTACATTGCCGATCAAGTATAATTTCTTTTGGTCAAATTGTCTAGAGCTATGATTGGCAACTCTAGAACAACATCGGCCTAAAGTCTCTTTGCCTGTTCCATCTGCTGAATAAACTGTTCAAACAAATAGTCGGCATCGTGAGGGCCAGGGCTAGCTTCCGGGTGATACTGCACCGAGAAAAAGGGCAAACTCTTGTGTTTCAATCCCGCTACCGTCTGATCATTGAGATTCAAATGGGTAATTTCTACCCCATCGCTGAGACTTTCCGGGTTAATCGCAAATCCGTGATTTTGGCTGGTAATTTCTACCTGTCGTTGTTTTAATCCGGCGGGCTGGTTCAAACCTCGATGACCAAACTTTAGCTTAAACGTTTCTGCCCCAAGAGACAAGCCCAAAATTTGATGTCCCATACAGATGCCAAACACAGGCTTATTGGCTTTCAGGAGTTCGCGAGTTGTTGTCACTCCCTCCGTCACCGCCGCCGGATCTCCAGGGCCATTAGAGAGAAAAATCCCATCAGGATTGTACTTGAGAATCTCCTCAGCGCTGGTATTAGCCGGAACCACAATCACCCGACAGCCATAACTGGCTAAACGACGCAAAATATTCCGTTTAATCCCAAAATCAATCGCCACCACCGTATAACCCGGTTTTGCCGCCTCCGAAGAAGCCAAGGACGGACTAAACTCCCACACGCGATCTGTGGGTTCAGACCATTCATACATCGTCTGGGTGGTGACTTCCTTCACCAAATTCAACCCCGCCATACTGGGAGCTTGTTCTACCCGGGAACGCAATTCAGCCGGATCAAGAATTTCCGTGGAAATTGCCCCATTCATCGCCCCAACGGTGCGAATTTTGCGGGTTAAAGCCCGAGTATCAATCCCATAAATCCCTGGAATATGATGGTGTTTGAGATAGTCTGACAAAGATTGAGTCGAACGCCAGTTTGAGGGACGAGCGCAAATATTCCGAGCTATAGCCCCTCGAACTTGCGGACGTTGAGATTCTTCATCTTCAGGGTTTACCCCTGTATTTCCCAACTCAGGGTAAGTAAACGTCACAATTTGTCCCAGATAACTCGGATCAGTCAATACTTCCTGATACCCAGTCATCCCGGTATTAAAAACCACTTCTCCGATAACCGTTCCAGACGCACCAAAAGACCAACCTCGATAGGTGGTGCCATCAGCTAGAACCAGTAGGGCGCTTTGAGCAGAAACAAGCGACATGGACTTCTTCGACCTACAACTGAAATGATCATTGTTGATTATCCCAAACCTTTTCGTCAGGAAATGTGTTCCTTGGGATGATTTTTTGCGATCGCCTGACCCATCTTTCCTATTTTCAACCCACGAATCCCTCTCAGTCCGTATCTCCTAGATTGACGATCTGACAAGGCATCAACCCTCTTGATAAAATTAAGATAAAACCCAATTTGAGGTCAAGCGAACCCCCCTGAAACTTCCCCAAGAGTCACGAGATCCGCTTCAGAGACTGCCAACCCTCTTCATCCTTTCTTCAGAATTTCCCAATTTCAGTTTTGTAGCGTTCAAAAACAGTTGAGGTCGGCACCATGAATCAAAACTTAACATTCTCCGTCTCTAACGCTCAAGTCCCCTTGATTGATCAACCCCTTAAACCCATCAAGTGGCTCGGGATCTTGATCTCGATTAGCGGATTTCTAGTTGTCCCAGCAATGACGGCGATCGCTCAAGAACTTCCGGGTTGTTTTCTGAGAAATAAAGCCGGAAACTATGTTCGTCTCAATAGCATCTGCATTTTTCCAGAAGCCCAGTTAGATCCGACTTCCCAAGCTTCTACACCCGGAGTCTATCAAGCTCAAATTATCCGCCGCCAAGCCGGAATTCCGGTGATTGAAGTCGTTTTCAATGAAAATCAAACGTTTGAAATGTTAGTCGATACAGGCGCCAGTGGTACGGCGATCACACCCGCGATGGCGGAACTGTTAGGTGTGATTCCCACCGGACGAGGGACAGCAGACACCCCGAGCCAGAAAAATGCTCAATTTGATATCGGTTTAGTTCAGTCTGTCACGGTAGCGGGTGTCAAACAATTAAATCTTCCGGTGGCGATCGCTCCGGCCCTCAGTACGGGACTGTTGGGACAGGATTTCTTTGGCCGATACGATGTCACTATTAAAGAAGATGTGATCGAATTTAGGGAACGCAGTTGAAGGTTGCTATCATCAAAAAGACAAGTCAGCTTTGGAATGAATTCGGGTTCCTGAATGCTTACAGAAATTGTTCGTCCACTGGTTCGCACTCAGATTCGTCTGTTAGCCAACTCCAGCAGCACTCGCCAAACCCTAGTTCAAACGATTGGGCGATGGTTGAGTTACTTGGGTGTAGAAGCACAGGTGACTCAACTCGATAGTAATTGCGATCAAATACAGGTCGCCTTGCGGGTGAAAAAACCACAAAGTTGTGATTCGACAGACTGGCAAAAGATTATCGATAATATTGGTAATGAGGGGAATATTCCCTCAACCAACTTAACCAATGGCTTAACTTACGATCAAATTGCTCCCAAACAACAGATTAAATTGCAACGTTTGCTAGCTTATATGATTCAAGTCGAGCAACCCGAGTCCCAAACCGATTGGGATCGAGTTTTACCTCTACTGGAAAGTCTGGAATTAAATCCTGAGTTGATGACGGGGATTCGTTCAGCCTTAAAAATTCCTCAATCTCTAGATCTTTTAGTTGAAGGATTAGAACCCGATGTGGCGGCGATCGCCCTCGAAAAAGCCGTTGGAATTGCTTTGCTGGATCGTCGAGTGAACCCACAAGAAGATCGGGCTTTAAGTCTTTTATTAGAAGCCATGAAGCGTTCAGACTAAGTTCGTTGTAACGGTGTTACTCAACAATCAATCCTAGAATTCCCTTGTCAAATTATATTTGATTGAGCCAAAATATATAGCACGACAAGGGGAAGTTTGGCAAACTTTATTACTCCTGAAAGACCAAAAATTAACACCACCAAGACACTAAGACACAAACAGAGAAAATCTTCGTGACTTTGTGTCTTAGTGGTGAGTATTCAAAACACCTCAAAAGGATTTTGAGTGGGTATAATCTTGAAAAAATTGGGTAATTCAATTAATTGATCACTCATTTCATAACAAAAAAAAGTAAAATTTAATCATCAAAATACCGATTTCTCTACAAAAGCCAAAGTTTAACATTTTGTTAACGACTGGCTCCCAGACCAATGGTACACTGCTCATAGTAATAGCAACATACCTCTGTACTTTCTCCCCTCTGCACCCGCAATTGCAGTGATTAATGGCAGCGATATGACTACCTGTTTACAATAAAGACTATGGCAAAAGCAGAAAAAACCGAAACCAAGGCATCTGACAACATCAATTTAAGCGATCCGAAATACTACTTAAATCGAGAATTGAGTTGGCTAGAATTTAACCGTCGCGTTTTAGCAGAAGCTCTAGACCCTCGTACTCCTGTAATTGAGCGTCTGAAGTTTTTAGCGATCTATAGCTCTAACCTCGATGAATTCTTCATGGTGCGGGTAGCAGGTTTGAAGCGACAAAAAGAAGCCCAAGTTAACAAGTTAACACCAGACGGTCGCACACCGCAACAGCAGCTTAACGAAATTCATCAAAAACTGTTGCCGATGGTCTCTGAGCAACACAAATTTTTTGATAAAACCCTCAGACCCGAACTGGTTAACTTTGGTGTTCACTTACTCAACTATATTGATCTCAACCAAGAACAGCGAACTTACTTACAAAGCTATTTTGAGGAGCAAATTTTTCCGGTTCTCACTCCGTTAGCCATTGACCGCAGTCATCCCTTTCCCTACATCTCTAACCTCAGCCTCAATTTAGCCGTTGTTCTGAAAAATCCCGAAACGAAAGAAGACTTACTCGCTCGGGTCAAAGTCCCCAAACTTCTGCCTCGGTTTATTTCACTTCCAGAGAACCTACGTGTCAAAAAAGACGACCAAAATAGCGTCTGGACAGGAGTTCCCCTAGAACAAGTCATCGCCCATAACCTGGAAACTCTCTTTCCGGGAATGGATATCTTAGAATATCATCCCTTCCGCATTACCCGCGATGCCGACTTATCGGTTCAGGAAGATGAAGGGGATGACTTGTTATTAGTGATCGAGCAAGAACTGCGGAAACGTCGCGTCGGTGGGTCGGTGGTGCGAATGGAAATCAATCCGACTATGCCGACTTCTATCAAAGAAATGCTCTATGAGGAGATGGAGTTAGAAGCAGAAGATATTTACACCGTTGAGGGAATATTGGGTTTAAAAGATCTCATGTCATTTATGGGACTTCCTTTACCCCAACTAAAAGACAAGCCTTGGAGTTCTGTTTTACCGCGATGGCTACAACAAACCGAAGATGTTTTTGACTCGTCGGAAAACGGCGAAGCCGCCAAAGATATTTTTGCCACCATTCGCCAGAAAGATGTATTTGTGCATCATCCCTATCAATCTTTCTCCGGCACCGTTCAACGGTTCATCGAACAAGCCGCTTATGATCCAGATGTGTTGGCGATTAAAATGACGCTGTACCGCACCTCTGGAGACTCTCCCATTGTTAACGCGCTAATTGCGGCAGCCGAAAACGGTAAACAAGTCGCTGCCCTTGTGGAATTAAAAGCCCGCTTTGATGAAGAGAATAACATTCAATGGGCGCGTAAGCTTGAAAGTAGTGGCGTTCATGTGGTTTATGGCGTTGTTGGACTGAAAACCCATACCAAAGTTGTGATGGTGGTTCGTCAAGAAGAAGGGAAAATTCGTCGCTATGTTCACATCGGTACGGGGAACTATAACCCGAAAACGGCAAAACTTTATACGGATATCGGGATTTTTACTTGTCGTCAAGAGTTAGGTGCGGATCTCACGGATTTATTTAATTTCCTCACCGGACATTCTCGACAACAATCTTACCGGAAACTGTTGATTGCTCCGGTGAATATGCGCGATCGCTTTTTAACGTTTATTCGTCGCGAGATCGAACAAGCCCACAAGAAGCAAACGGGTCGTATTGTTGCGAAGATGAACTCTTTAGTCGATCAGAAGATTATTTCGACTTTATACGAAGCCTCTCGCGCAGGTGTGTCGATTGATTTAATTGTCCGAGGCATTTGCTGCTTGCGTCCGGGTGTGAAGGGCATTAGTGACAATATCAAAGTGATTAGTATTGTCGGGCGTTTCCTCGAACATTCTCGGATTTTTTACTTCTATAATGGAGGTCAAGAAGAGGTGTATATTGGATCAGCAGACTGGATGCCTCGAAATCTAGATCGACGGGTAGAAGCGATCGCTCCGGTTGAAGATCCAGAAATTGCTAAAGATTTACAAGAAGTCTTGGGAATTATGCTCTGTGATAACCGTCAAGCTTGGGATTTACAACCCGATGGTGAATATGTTCGACGTCGTTCATCGGATAAAGAGTTGAGCGCTCAACAGATTCTGATGGAAACGGCTCTGAAAAGTTGAAGATTTGGGTTTATTCCCCTCTTGAATTCTGCCTAATTTAAGGGGGGTTTGTGTTTAACTTTTTTGGGAAGCCACTCGCCAACCTAAACGGGTGGGTTGCTGATAAATCTGCTTTAACGTGTTAATATCTCGGGCAGAAATCGGCGGCGGTTCTCGAACTTGAGCAAAATACATGACATCGGTTTGAGTCGGACTGTGACCCCAAATGCCTAACGCATGACCAAATTCGTGACGAGCGGCGGATGCGACATATTTTCCCGTTTGAGTCGGACTCAACCAAATCATAAACCGATGTGACAACATCTGAGTCCCATCTTCAAGTTGACGTACAAACACTTGATAACGGGTTTCGGCTGAACTCGCTCTGAGATTTCCGGCTTCTAAAGGGGGACGACGACGAATGACTTGAATATCGGCTAAGTTAGCGTCTTCAACCCGTTGTAGCGGTAAATAACGGTTCCACTCCCAAACCGCAGATTCAACTTCACTAGACCAGCTAGAGTCTGGATCGTTGCTTGGTTCAATGTAAACTCGAATCGGAAACTGCGACCAAATTAAATGACCCACCTTTGGCGGTTCTATATCCTCAAAGTAATCACCGCTATGAGTTGGGTCTTGCCATTGGGCGAGGACTGTGGGGAGAGGATGAGGTTGAATAGGAATGATATCTTCAACCGCAGAGGTGACTTTGGAGACGATGAGACTCAGACTCAAGACTAAGATAGCCCATCCCAGGATCAATCGTTGTC
Source organism: Limnoraphis robusta BA-68 BA1 (assembly GCF_034932365.1). NCBI lineage: Bacteria > Bacillati > Cyanobacteriota > Cyanophyceae > Oscillatoriales > Sirenicapillariaceae > Limnoraphis > Limnoraphis robusta. Next base: position 59,293 of record NZ_JAYGHR010000077.1, read on the forward strand.
GCGCTCGATCGCATTTCCTCAAACCCCTTGTAACTCCCTCTAACCCACCCAACCTGCACTTAAAATAATCGTTAAGCCAATAAAAATAATGGCTAACATCCAAGTAATACGATTGAGAGTCGTTTCTGCACTTTTGCTACTGGTAAAGAGTTGAGCCTGTCCGCCAATACCGAGTCCATCTCCTTTAGGACTGTGTAATAAGACGAGAATCGTTAAACCTAGAGCAGACAATGCCCAAATGCCTTGTAAGATATCAGTCAGGGTCATGGTTCGCAGTTTGTGGTGAGTATTGATTGATCATTAAGACAGTTTAGCACATCATATTTATCAAGTAGTGACTTAGCTGTCTTTAAGTGAAAGTCTTTACGAGTTAAGCCAACTTTTTTGTGTTGCTTACCCAATTTTTGAATAGCTTTTTTACGTCGATTAGAACCTTTTTTGCGTCTTGACACCCTCATCTAATGGACTTTCATCTAGACAGTTTGCGAGGGACAGACCCGCAAGGAATAACCGGAGCATTTCTTATTTTCGCAGAACAACTCAATCCCAGGATGTGCTAGCCTAAATAATACTCCCAGTGCCAGAGTGCGTGTTAAGTGTTGTCTTAACTGTCCTGTTGAGCCGGATAATAAATAAACTGTTTTTCTTGCCCTTTTCTTTTAATTAATTCCTTCTCAACTAATGAATTTACAAACCTGTTAATAACACTATTGTTACGGTTAATTTTCTGCTCAATTTCATCAATTGTTAATCCCTGGGAATTGGCTTCAATCAGTTCCAATATGAGTTCACTTGTAGGCTTCTGTTTTAAGGTAATTTCAATTTTATTAATCAATTCTGAAAAATTTATGGGTACTTCATAGTAACCATCAGCTTCAATAGATTGCCACCAGTCTTGCTTGTAATACTTGGGAAGACACACTGTAATTAATACGGGAATATTCAGAGTTTTGGGATTCTTTTTCAGCTCCGGTATGACTGTCCAAAATATAGAAGAATCTTCTACAAGCATCAAATCAGGTTGTTCTTTTTCAAGCCATTGAATCAGTTCACACTTGTGAGCCTCATTAATCTGTATAACCCCATCAATTTTTGAAGTACCTAGACCTATACATTTGACTTGATATCCACAACGTTCAAGCAAACGAGGTGTGCGCTGAACACCACTCATCGGGTCTGGTACAACGCATATATTAAACATCATCTATACTCGGCTCAAAACGATAAAACTATGACTCATGTAATTGAAGATTTCATTGACTGCTTTATAAAACTGATATAACGCGGTACAAACCGTGTTAACGTTTACTTCCTGTCTTGCAAAGTTCCTTCTCGAGCGGTTTCCGCCGAGATCGGACTTTGCGCTGCATCACCCCGGACTGTCAGCAGCACCCGGTCAGACAGGCATTTCACCAAGAAGCCCTCGGCATAACCTTCTAAATTTAGGCTGGCATTTAAATCACGGTCAACGCTTACACCGCAATTATTACAGTTGAAAACTCGTTCTTTCAGTGCTATTTCTTGAACGTGACCGCAACTTGAACAGGTTTTAGTTGACGGATAGAATCTATGAGCAAAAACTACGCTTGAACCATACCACTCAGACTTATACTCAACTTGGCGACGAATTTCAGAAAAAGCAGAATCAGCAATAGCACCCGCTAACTTATGATTTTTCAACATCCCAGAAACATTCAAGTCTTCTAACCCGATGACTGCGTGGTTTTTGCATAGCCATGAGGTGAGTTTGTGAATTGTATCTTTCCGAATGTTGACAATTCTTTGATAAGCTTTTGCTAATTTGAGCTTGGCTTTATTCCTGTTTTTTGAACCCTTCTGTTTTCTCGAGAGTTCGCGTTGAAGTCTGGCTAGATTTTTTTGCGCTTTTTTGTGGGCTGCTGGGTTAACAAAAACAGTACCATCTGAACAGGTCGCCAATACCTTAACCCCAACATCAACACCCAGGTATTCTCTTGATTTTACAGTCTGTTCAGGCTCAAATTCGTAAGCGACAGACAAATACCAAGAATCAGCGCTCCTGCTTATTGTGACTCGTTTGGTTTGAATTTCAGGAAGGGCTTCGTAAGTGTTAACCCATCCAATGAAAGGAAGCTTCAATCTCTTCCCCGAAAACCTCATTACCTTGCCACAGTTATCAATCGTAAAGCTATCGTTTCTGCCTTTTTTCTTGAATTTAGGATGTTCAGCAATGCCTTGAAAAAATCGGCTAAATGCTTCTCCCAAGTGCATGAAGGCAAATTGATAAACTCTAGAACTTAGCGTTGACTGCCAGGAATATTGAGGTTTGACGTGATTGGTGTAGAACTTTTTTAGCTTATTTGCAGAAGGTTTTAAACCCTGTTTGTAAGCTTCATTCCAGAGATTTAAAGCCCAATTCCAAACCCATCTAGAATATCCGGCGTGGGTCGCCATTAAAGTCTTCTGTTTGTTGTTCAGTTTTAACTTGGTATGATAGGCTCGTTGCATAGATCTATTATCTGCTCTTACAGATAGTACCGTGTTGTACCATAAATCGTCTACTAAGTTACTGCTCTCTTGAGGTTAAAAGTGGTGATTCCGACGCTCGAAGACTCGCTAACGCTTCGCTATCATCGACCCACTGCCCTGTTAATCCTACAGATTGATTGGGTTGTGGGTCAATTCGTCATCACCCCGCAATTCATCTGATCACCTAGCCTTCGGGTAGGTCAGAGGCTTCAAGCGGTTCAAGCTAAACCCGAACCCTCAGAGGTGTGCGACTTTCTTTGACTTCAAAACCCGCAGGTAAAATCATCGAACGTCCAGTCATTTCTTCCGGTTGAGGAAGTTTGAGAATTTCCAGAATGGTGGGCGCAATATCGGCTAAACAGCCATCGGTTCGCAGGGGAACATCGCCGCCATGAGCGGGAATTTTTAACTTTTCCCCTTCCACCAAAATAAACGGAACGGGGTTAATGGTGTGAGCCGTCCAGGGATTACCCTGTTCATCGCGCATATATTCAGCATTCCCATGATCGGCGATAATAATTGCTGTTCCACCTGCTTTGTTAATACTTTCGATCAAACGTCCCAAACATTTATCAACCGTCTCAACGGCTTTGACCGCCTTATCCATCATTCCCGTGTGACCGACCATATCTGGGTTTGCATAGTTGATCACAATCATTGAATAGATGCCTTTTTTTACGGCTTCAATGGCGACATCGGTGACATCTACGGCAGACATTTCTGGGGATTCATCGTAAGTTGCTACAGCCGGAGAAGGAATTAACTCTCGATCTTCCCCTTCAAAGGGTTGTTCTAAACCGCCATTAAAAAAGTAGGTGACATGGGCATATTTTTCGGTTTCGGCGGTGCGGAACTGCTTCAAACCATGAGCGGAGATCACCTCTCCCAAAATCTTATTGAGGTTTTGGGGTTCAAACGCCACCAGCACGGGAAAACTGGCATCGTATTGTGTAAAGGTCGCAAAAGTCAGAGGTTGAATGAGTTCTCGCTCAAAGCTGTTAAAATTGGGGTCTACAAAGACTTGAGTGAGTTGTCGCGCTCGATCTGGACGGAAATTAAAGAAAATTACGCCATCTCCAGCTTCAACCGCTCCTGGAGTTAGCCGAATGGGAAGGACAAACTCATCGGTTATTCCTTCGTCGTAGGAACGTTGTAAGATCTCTACGGCTGAGAGTTCTGTTCCCTGGCCATCAACGGTCATATTGATATAGGCTTTTTGAGTGCGATCCCAACGGTTATCCCGATCCATCGCATAGTAACGCCCACTCACCGTTACAATTTGCCCTAAACCGATTTGATCGATATGGTCTTGAATTTGCTGGAGTGCTTTAATACCATCTTTAGGATTGGTGTCGCGACCATCTGTAATTGCATGAATACAAACTTGAGAAACACCTTTTTGTTGAGCTAAATCTAACAATCCCAAGAGATGCTGGAGATGGGAATGAACCCCACCATCTGAACACAACCCCACGAGATGTAATTTTCCGTCTCGTTCTCGAACCTCTTGACACACCTTGACTAAGGCTCGATTGTCAAGAATCGTACCCTCTTCTACGGCATCTGTAATTCTAACTAATTCCTGGGGAACCACTCGCCCCGCTCCGATATTCAGATGACCGACTTCAGAATTTCCCATCTGACCTTCTGGCAAGCCCACAGCCTTTCCAGAAGCGCGAATTAATGTTCTAGGATAAGCAGTCCATAGACTATCCATGACAGGCGTGTTACCTACCGCTATGGCATTTCCGTCCGTCTGTTCACGATAGCCCCAGCCGTCTAGAATAATGAGTACAACGGGAGATACAGACACTGATGCCATGCAAAGTTATCCTATCTACAAAAGGTGTCACCGACATCATACCATTGACGCTATCGAAAAACAGTTTAATACTGATACAAAAGACGCAAAAGATCAGGAATTCCTGTAGAATTAGGAATATATAACTAAGGGAGTAGAAAAATAGAACTCCCCTGGGAATAGTAATATTGACGAAGTGGCTGAATCGGTTAAACTTTGGCTATCCTTAAAATTATTATCAAACTGTTTCAGGGAGGGGCAATGCGTAAAGTTTTGTTAGTGGTGGCATTAGGGTTGTTGACGATTGGGATAGGTAGCTGTGGTTCCCAAGAAGAAGAGGTAACTGAACAAACAACAGAAACTACTCCTTCACCGGAAAGTTCACCAGCCCAACCCGAAACCCCATCAGAAGAAACAGAACAAACAGGTGAACCCGAAGCCGCTCAAGACCCCGAAAAAGCTCCTTTTGAGGAACCTTTAGTTGAACAGCAGAAAGAAGAAACGGCGGCAAAAGCGGGTTTGATTCAGTCTACCAAACCTGAAGAACGATTGCTTCAGCTCAAAGGAAGTACCAATGGCAATGGTACACCCGCAGCAGCAGCCGGAGTTCCCAATCAGACGATCAGCGATCCTTTTGGCGTTCTTCCGCCTTTGATTGTTCAACAAACTCCCGATCCAGAAGAAGCCGCAGAGTCTCTGGCGCTTACCGCCCGAGAAGTTCCATCTATTCCAGATGTTCCGATCGCCACCCTCCCCCCTCAATGGACGGTTGCCGCAGTACCCACGAACAGCCAAAATGGGACTCAAGTTCAAGGAACTGCATCTCCCAATCTTTCTCCCAGACAAGTGCCTTCCCTACCTGAACTCCCTGTCGCTCAACGCCCTCCTCAAGCCAGAAGTCCCCAAGCTACGACACCTAGAACCCCAAGAACTCCACAGCCAACACCGGGACAAACAGCCAGACCAACCCCAGCTCAAGCTCCTCCCCGAACTCCTCAAGCACCCGGACAAACAGCAAGACGAACCCCAGCTCAAGCTCCTCCCCGAACGGCTCAAGCACCCGGACAAACAGCCAGACAAGCCCCAGCTCAAGCTCCTCCCCGAACGGCTCAAGCACCCGGACAAACAGCCAGACAAGCCCCAGCTCAAGCTCCTCCCCAGCTTCCAGTCCCACCTAGACCCCCGCAAATTCCAGATTTGACCGTTGCTCAGGTGCCGAGCCTCCCAGAACTGCCTCCGATAACCGAACCCTTACCCCAGTGGCGTGATCCGAATGCTCCTCTGACTCCCCCACCAACCGCCGTAGCCCCTGCTACTCCCGTCCTGCCCCCTCCGCCTTCAATTGAGATTGCCAAAGCGATTTCCGTGACAGGCGTGATGCAAGTCGGCGATCAAACCCGAGTCATCCTTAAAGCCCCCACCGAACCCACCAGTCGCTATGTCAGCGTCGGACAAACGATTGCCAATGGGCAGGTATTAGTTAAACGAGTGAAGTTTAATGTTGGTAGTGAACCGATTGTGATTTTTGAGCAAAACGGTGTAGAAGTCGCTGTAGAAGTGGGTACATTTGAACAAACAGACGAGCAACAGAATTTAATTCAGCCTTCTGAGCCCAGTATCAATACGATGGCTCCCTCTTGAACTGGGTACAATAGAAACAATTCCAACTCAAATAAGAGTCAATCTTTATACCGAGGAGATAGGGATCTGGGGTAAGTTGATCAGGACTGTGATTCATCAGTGTCAGTAGAACTTGCCCCCGCTTGTCAACAACAAATATAGTAAAATTCAACAGCAATAGGAGCTATGTTTCGCTTAGTTCAAAAACTGGGATTTTTGAGTTTAACCCTTGTTAGCGTTGGAATTGGAGTTGATATCCTCACTTCTACTCCCGCAAACGCACAAGCACAACCAGAAGGAAAACGTCCTCCGGTTTGTGAAGGGCAACTGCCCACAGGTTCGGTCAAGTGTAATTATGAGGGCGGCGACAACTACCAAGGTAGCTTTGTCAATGGTCGCCCCGAAGGACGAGGCATTTATGTCTATAGCAATGGCGATCGCTACGAAGGCGAATTTCGCAACGGTTTACCCAATGGCCAAGGGGTATTTATCTTTTCAGATGATGCCCGTATAGTTGGTGTCTTTCAAGAGGGAAATATTACCCAAGGAACCGTAATCTTTACCAACGGCGATCGCTACGTCGGACAGTTCAAAATTGTGCGAGACGTCGCTAGCGGACAAGGCAGTAGTCAGCCTCACGGTAGTGGAGAATTTATCTATAGCAACGGCGATCGCTTTGCTGGAGAATTCTTCGCCGGACAACCCTTTGGTGAAGGCAGCTTTACCCGCAAAGATGGCTCTCGCTGTCAAGGACAATTTTTTAACGAAGCGCTCGACGGTAAAGGAACTTGTACTTTTCCGAACGGACTTCGCTATGAAGGCGAATTTCGCGGCGGTATTCCTCACGGCCCAGGAACCCTAATTGATACCGCAGGCAAGCGACTACCGGGAACCTTTCGAGATGGTAAAAAAGTAGGAAATCCTTCTTAAAGCAATCAAAAAGGACTTCTGCTTGTCTACTTAACATGATGGAGAACTTTAGATAATGACAACGGCGACTTCTCATTCAGCCTCAGCTTATTCATTCCCCTTTGAGTTTGCGCCCAGTTCAACCCAAGATCGCGATCTGTTGCGCCAATTGAACTTTGTTCCGGGTGTTAAAGAAATCTTGATGACTCGACAAGTTCACGCCTTAGAACACGCCACCGTTTGGGTGTTGAGTGAATGGGCAAATGAAGGTGCAGCCACCGGAGACGAAGATCGTCTGGGCGGAATGTCAACAGCCGAAGGATTTTATCTCTATGGGCGCGTTCAGAGCGATCGCCTCAGACAAGCGGTAGAAACAGCCCAGCACCGTCTGACAGCCGGAGAATGGGATCTCGCTGTTCATCCGCGATGTGGTACCAATCTCTCAGTCGGAATGCTACTGACTGGTGGAGTGGCGATGGGCATTCATTTAGCTTTACCCAAAGGGCCAGTTGAACAGCTTTTGGCTTTAGGAGTCGCAGCCGGAGTGGCCACCCAACTTTCTCCAGAGTTAGGCAGTTGGGCGCAGCGATACCTGACCACTGCCATTCCCTTTAACCTACAAGTCTCGGAAATCTCCATTGTGCAGGACTTCTGGGGACGTTCAGCCCATTTTGTCGCCGCCCATTGGAGAGACTAGCAATAAAACTTAAAGACTCATTTGCACCGAGACAGCAGATCCAGTAGTACCCTGAACAATACAAGGCTTTATTCATCAATTTAGAAACGAGGAAGATAAGCTAATGGTTGAACGTGGTTCTAAAGTTCGTATTTTGCGGAAAGAGTCCTACTGGTATCAAGAAGTAGGTACTGTCGCTTCCGTTGACAAAAGCGGTATTAAATACCCCGTTATTGTCCGTTTTGATAAAGTCAACTACACAGGCATCAACACCAATAACTTCGCAGAAAGTGAAGTTGTAGAAGTTGGTACGGGTTCGGCTGCACCTCGCGGTCAACAAACACCCGTCGCTGCTGCTACCCGACGCACGGGCCAAGGAGCTGGCAAACCTGATGTCCCTGGCGATCCCAACCAAGGCGTTGAAAATTAGTCTGTGCCTGAATTGCCCGAGGTAGAAACGGTTAAAGGGGGCCTGAATCAGGTTTCCCGGAATCAGATTATTCAGGGTGGGGAAGTGTTGCTTAAACGCACCATTGCTCACCCTGTTTCTATTGATGAGTTTATTCGCGAATTATCAGGAAAAGCGATCGCCGGATGGTATCGACGCGGTAAATATTTATTAGCAGAATTTCAGGCTAATCCTGAAAATCAGCAACAACAACAATTTTCGGATTTACAAACTTTCCCCAATGGCGGGTTAGCGGTTCATCTGCGGATGACAGGTCAACTGTTGTGGGTGAGTCAAGATGAACCTGTGAGTAAACATACGCGAGTCCGGCTGTTTTTCCCCAATCAACAGGAACTCCGTTTTGTCGATCAACGCACCTTCGGCAAAATCTGGGGAATTCCAAATAGCATCCCCGTTTCAAAGATTGTCACAGGTTTACAGAATTTGGGGCCAGAACCCTTTTCAGAAGAATTTTCGATAAAATACCTCACCGATCAATTTAACCGCCGTCAGCGCCCGATTAAAACGGCGTTACTCGATCAAAAACTGGTTGCCGGGGTGGGGAATATTTATGCCGATGAGACTTTATTTCTGAGTGGAATACAACCCACAACCCTTTGTGCAGATTTAACCCCCTCACAAATTCTAACGCTACATTCTCAACTGATTCAAGTTCTCAAAACGGCGATTGATGCAGGTGGAAGTACAATTCGTAACTTTCTAAATGTTTCTGGAGTCAACGGTAATTATGCAGGACAGGCTTGGGTTTATAATAGAGCAGGTCAACCGTGTCGAGTCTGTGAAACGCCGATTGAACGTTTAAAAATGGCAGGACGTTCCGCTCATTTTTGTCCTCGCTGTCAGCCTTAAATTGTGCGCCAACGTTCTGAACAATTTAAGCGATAGAAAAATAGGTTAAATGGCGACTTTTTGGGCGAATAAATCCCAAAACAATATCTTCTTTAGGAATGTTTAGTTCTAAGAGTTCTAATGCAATTCCTGTTTCCGTTCCATCCGACTCAATCCAAATTTTTTCTCCAAAAATTCGCAGATGCAAGACAACGGCGTGAACTCGCCCTGTTCGATCCCATCCTGTATCCAGCAACAGGTAATTATCCGTTATCGGATCGCAAAGCAATAGTGCTTCAATGTCTCCATGACTGGGTTTATGTTGGGCGTGTTTTTGGAGGATTTGGGTAATAATTTTTCGGTAATGTTCTAATTTATCCATTGAATAATCACCTCCTGTTCCGGATCGAAAATGATAAAATGAATGCTTTGATCGCTGACAATATCTTGAATGGCTGGTTTTTGAAAAAAATCTTGGTAAACCTCTTGAGAAATTGCCAAATATAATTGTCGGTCTGGGTTAACACGACGCAATATGCTTCTATACATATTATACTGACCAATTGCTTTTTGGAGTTCGGTGACTTGTGAAGGACTGTTAAAAACTTTGATTTCTACCGCAATTTTCTGTTCCGATCTCTCGGCAGCCAATAGTTTTTCTGCTCCCAAGTCTGCATACAAACGCAGTCCTTTATATTCTAAAGTAAAAGGATCGTCAGTGATAGTCCAGCTATCTTTGCTCAACGCATTTTTAACTTCGTCGTGATACAAATCATATTGGGGCATTATTGAAATTGACAGTTTTATTTCTTGTTTTTCAGGATATAATTATAGGTTTGCATTGACTTTTGTCATGCTTGCTTTTGCTATTATACCACTCAATTCGTTAACTGGCTAAATGTCGAAACAAGAGAGCGATCGCCTCTGATAGCCTGAGTGTTTGGGTAGTCTGGACGTATCCAAGAGTCAGAGGGAGGAATGCTTTTAAACCCCGAACTGGATGACACCGTGATAAAATGTTAAGTATCCCGTTCAGAATTACAAGGATATCTAATGGGCGTTAAAGGCATAAAACGAGGGAGAACTATTGAAATATTTGAGGATATCAATATTCCTGACGGTCAAGAAATTATAATTGCAATTGAGACGGAGGGGGGTTTTTGGAAAAGTCTCGATCACTTTCGGCAAGAACTTGATTCTGAGGGAATATGGATCGAACCCGAAGTTTTTGAGAACCTGCGAGATTCTTCATCGGGTCGAGAAGTGATTTTATGAGTTTACGTTTTTTAAGGGAGTTCCTATGGTTTCAAGCAAATTATTACAATTGGAACAGTTCATCGATGAATTATCGTTAGAAGATAAGCTTTGGTTGCTTGATAAAATATTTGAACAAGTGCGAGGAATTACTGATAATAAAAATGTGAGCAATGATCTGCAAAATATTGAATATGATGATACAGCAAAACCGATTTGGGAAATCGTTGTAGAAATCGGGGCAAAAATTCCCGAGTCTGAATGGGAAAAAGTACCAAGTGACTTGTCAAAAAACTTTGACCTGTATCAAGGTTTGGGAGAATGAAACGAGTTTTTGCGGATACAGGTTATTGGGTGGCTTTACTCAATCCCAGAGACGAATTACATCAAAAAGCGCTAGAGTTATCCCAAAAAATAGGTTTACTGTATATTATTACCAGTGAAATGGTTTTGGCAGAGGTGCTGAATGATTTTTCTAAAAGGGGCGACTTTTTTCGCCGGGGTGCTATCGAGTTAATTGAAAGTCTCTATAACCATCCTAATGTGACAGTTGTTCAGCAAAGTAGCAGTCAATTTAAAGAGGGGTTGCTGTTATATAAGCAAAGACCAGACAAAGAGTGGAGTATAACTGATTGCGTTTCTTTTAAGATTATGGAAGAATACGGTATAACAGAAGCTCTTGCCTACGATAAGCATTTTGAGCAGGCAGGTTTTATTCCTCTATTACGCGATTGATTTTAAGGTTTAGTGGCGATCGCATTTTGGGGAGGTATTAGAAATCGGGTTTCTCAATGACAAACAGCAAGATTTGATGATAATGCTATAATCCAAAGGAAACGGCTAGTTTGAACATTAAAGATAATATTTGACTCGAATATCAAGGATTCTTAATGAAACTAACTCAAAAACTAACCATAATTATTGAACCAGAGGGAGACGGATATGTGTCTTTATGTCCCGAATTGGATCTGGCGAGTCAAGGGGATACAGTGGAAGAAGCACGCTCTAATTTAATTGAAGCGCTAGAACTTTTTTTTGAGACTGCTGATGCTTCGGAAATAGAGCGACGTTTAAATCGTGAAGTTTTAGTCGAGTCAGTGGAGTTTAAAGTTGGGTAGGTTAAGGGTTTTATCTGAAGCGAGAAGTTTGCAAAATTTTAGAAGAACATGGTTTTGTTGAGGTCAGAGTTCGTGGGAGTCATATTATCATGCAATTGCGTCAAGAGGAATCAACGATTACCGTTCCAATTCCCAACTACAAGGAATTAAGGATTGGTACTTTGCAATCTATTATTCGTCAGTCCGGTTTACCTCGTTCTTTGTTTGAGGTCGATGAATGAATTAGCTTCAATTATAACACATTTTCGTTTCATTACCTGCCTTCCTCGTGCTACGCGATCGCATTTCGATAAAAAAAGTGCGATCGCTTACCATGTCGGGGGCGATCGCATTTGTAAGGATAAAACTTAATAAGTTAGAAGAGGAAAGCTCAAAAATACCTCTCACAGTTCCATTTTTGCAGAACTAGAAATCATCCAAAAAAGGATTTATATAAATGAACTATTTCTGAGATAGTCTTAACAATTCCCAAAACCAATTTAAGCCATTTTTGGAAGTTTTCTAAAGAACTTGAAAGCTTTTCTTTCTCTTGCTCGCTCTCTCGGGCTAATAATTGGCGTATTTTATTTTCTTCGTCTGGGGTTAAAGCCATATAGATCTCCTTAAATGTGTAAATTTTTTTGACTACTGAACAATATTTTTGTTTTTGTTACCGTTTGGGAACCGGATGATTTTTCAGCCATTTTGTAATCTTATTAATCATCTCGATGTCGTCTGCAAAATCTCTCGTATCTGCTTGCAAAATAAGCAAGACTAGATCACAAGAAGGGATTAGATCCTGATATTTTTTTTCATACTCTTGATCTTCCGCTTCGCTACGTCCATATCCAGGGAGATCGACTACAGTTAAGGCTCCACCTGTTGAGAGTGTAAATTCTTTAATCTGGGGTTTAGTCGTACCCACAGTTGTCGGACTTGTTTTCAACTCAGCGTTAAAGAGATTATTAATTGTCGTTGTTTTACCAACCCCAGATTTGCCAATCACTGCTACTTTGGGGGGTAATTTAGTTTCCTGTTGAATCTTATCCATGATTAACTTTAAGTTTGCTTCTGGGATAATTTTCTTGATTTCATCTAAAGTTTTGCTTTGGGAATCTACTTTTTCTTCAACACTGTTTGCCATCTTTCTACGCTCTTTATCGGCAAAAGCTTTGACTTCTGCGTCTGCTAATTCAAATGGATCGGCAGGCTTCACGTTATCCAGCTTGAACCCGGCATAAGCATTTTGGATAATTTTGGTCAGCAAGGGTATCAAATTATAACGCTTTGAAGCCGAGTAATATTCTATATTTGCCTCAGATATTTCTGTCTTTTGACTCAATTTTTTAATGATATCATTGCACCGACGTTTGATTTGCTCTTTTGCCTCTTTGGTAGGAGTATTTAAACGCTCGTCCCATCCGTTTGGAATCATTTTATCAACTTGGTTTAAACCAATAACAAGCCTAAGCGGTGTTTTGGGAGTTTGGGGAGGAAACAAGCTCAAAATCTTATCCAACATAATTTTTAATGGACTCCTTGTTAATTTTGTCTTTGCTAATATTTGTCTTTTCAGGTTATCTAATCCCCAACCATAAAAAGATGTGTACGGTAGGATCTGATTTTTATCAAAAGTGATTTTTCCATCGACTGCTCTCTGGAAAATGCCGTAAACATCGTCTATTTTTTCAGGAATTAGCCGAAGTTGGTCTTCCGAAGGTTCTCTTTTCTCGATATTAAATTGCTTTTCTCCTTCATAAACTGCCAAATAATCTATTTTATTCAGAGCTACGATTAGGAATAAAGACGGCTTAAATAATGGCTTTAACTTCTTCAAAAACATCTCGTCTCGTTTGTAAGCTCTCGTATCTGCTTGAGTTACCCATACTAAACAATCTGCTTTAGGTATCCATTTTTTGTAGTAAGCCATATAGTTTTTATCGTCAGTTAGACTCTCCCCAATTCCAGGCAGATCAACAATTCGGATTTGCTGATAGGGAAAATTGCCGTACTGAGAGGCATCTAAATCGACAAACTGAGGCTTTTTCGTACAAGCAACAGCATCATCAGTAGCCCAGTTGACTCCAAACAGAGCGTTAAGAGTGCTACTTTTTCCAACTCCAGTTTTGCCAAAAAACAAAACGGTTAGTCGATCCCTTCTAAGCCTATCTAAGTATTTGCCGATGATTTTTGTAACCATTTCAGACGAGTGAGAAAATTTAGATGGGCAATACCAAGCTGATAAAATTGCCATCTACTTTCTTATCTTGCCACCCAATTTTGATCCTGTCATTCTATAGGCGGTAACATTTAGTGGGGAATTTCTCCACCCTTTCAATTTCTATTTAGTGGCAAAAAGTGAGATTTTGTGAAAAAAGTGGCAAAAAGTGGCAAAAGGTTTGATACTATTAAGACGAAGCCTTAACTCGAACTGTAACCTCACCTGAGCCATAATGGATCTTCAAAAAGCTATCGACTGGACTGACGATCTGGTTTTTGCTAAAACTGGAAGACACCTTGACTCACTTCAAAGAGCCATATTAGAGGGAACTTGGCAAAATCAAACTTACCAGCAGGTCGCGGAGGATTATCATTGTACTAAAGACCATGCTAAAAGGGTAGCTTCGGAATTATGGCAACTTCTCTCGGAGTTATTGGAAGAAGATGTTAAAAAATCCAACTTGAAATCCCTATTAAAACGAATAGAATTTTCCAATATTTCAAATTTAGGTTCTGACTCCACACAAATTTTTGGTAATATTAATTTCTGTAGCGAACTTTACACCCACCCCAAAACAACAAAAAAGCGATCGCACACCAACAACAAAGAATCTCAACCTCGCCACGATCTCATCGACGCCCCGGAATATTATCGCCTCCACAACCGCACCAACGAACTCGCCACCCTCAAACAATGGATACTCAAAGAAAATAGCCGCATCGTCACCATAACCGGGTTATCAGGTATCGGAAAAACCACCCTCGCCAGAGAACTACTTGAACACATTAAAGATAATTTTGATCACATCCTATGGCGAAGTCATCGAAAATTCTCCACTCTCAACGCCTTAAAAACCCACTTAATTGAGTTTCTCGCCCCCCCTCCGCCCACTCAAAACCCATCTATTTTGAACTATTTGCGATCGCGAAGTTCTATCTTAGACTATTTGCGATCGCATCGTTATTTAATCATCCTCGACGACTTCCAAGAAACCTTAACCCCCGGTGAATTGGTGGGAAATTATCGCCCAGAATATACAAATTATGGTAAACTAATCAAAGAAATCACCCGTTCTGCTCACAACAGTTGTTTCCTTCTCCTGAGTTGGGAAATGCCGATTGAAATTGCGACATTAGAAACTGAAAACTGCTACTGCAAAACCCTACAACTTACTGGGTTAGGAGAGTCAGCAACCGAACTGTTAATGGCGAAAGAATTGACCGATGAAGCTCGATGGTTAGAACTGATTCATCTTTACAGTGGCAATCCGGCATGGTTAAATATTATTGTGTCTAGTATCCAAGATTTATTTAACGGCAGTGTGGCTCAATTTTTATCTTATTCTAGCCTATTTTTAGGAGACTTAGAACCAATATTACAAGAACATTATCGACGGTTATCTGAGTCGGAAAAATTGGTCATGCAGTGGTTAGCAAAGCAAGAGACAGCAGTTGATATTTCCAACAAACCCGCAGATTTTTTATCCGACTCAGATTTTTTGAGAGCAATACAATCTTTGAGAAAACGGAATTTAATCGAAAAAGCTTTGAACGAGAAAACATCTGGTTTTACGCTTCAACCCGTGATGAAAGAATATATAAAAAAATTTGTGTCTTAGTAATTGGCGGGTAGTGATCGATCACCCCAACAAATATTTTGACCAAGGTGCAACCGATGGCTTCGGCGATCGAGGCTTACCAAGCCTTTGACCAGCAGCGACAGGCGGGTTAGATGAAGGTGGAACTTGTACCGAGAGTGTGAACTACCTAAGAGACTAAAAAACCCGGTTTCTTTGAGAAACCGGGTTTTTGGCTTGTACCTCACCTTAAACTTTTCCCGACTGTTAAAATATTGGCTCAGAAACTCATAAAATTTGGAATAGACAAATTAGACTCAATTCACTATGCCCATCAAAAAAGGAAGTATGGTACACGCGATTCGGGAAAAACTCGAAAACAGCGTCGAAGCCCAAGCCAGCGACACCCGTTTTCCCTCATATATCTTTGAAACCAAAGGAGAAGTGATGGAAACGCGGGGAGACTGTGCATTAGTCAAATTTGGTCAAGTTCCCACGCCGAATATTTGGTTACGGATCGATCAGCTAGAGGATGCTAAGTAGAGAATAGGGGAATTAGGAAGACAAAATTGGGGATAATGGGTTTAGTTCCCCTTTCCTGATTCTCCGTTCTGTCTGCCCAAACGTTAAATGAGTAAAATGGATTCAACTCAGTTTTTCCCGCCGTCTTGTCATGCTACCCGTGTTTCGATTATTGGGGCGGGGAAAGTGGGGAGTACCCTCGCTCAGAGAATTGCAGAGGCTAATCTGGCAAATGTTGTGCTTTTGGATGTGGTTGAGGGTTTACCCCAAGGAATTGCCCTAGATTTGATGCAAGCAGGCGCAGTAGAATGTCACGATCGCGAAATTATTGGTACTAATGATTACGCAGATACAGCCGGATCTGATGTCGTGGTGATTACGGCTGGGCGTCCTCGTACACCGGGGATGGAACGTAGCGATTTAATTGCCATCAATACTAAAATTGTCGCTACTGCTATCAAACAAGCGATCACCTATTCTCCTGATGCCACATTTATTATCGTCACCAATCCTCTGGATGTAATGACTTATATTGCTTGGCAAGTCACTCAACTGCCGCCTTTCCGCATCATGGGTATGGCAGGAGTGTTAGACTCGGCAAGGTTCCAAACGTTTATTGCGATGGAGTTAAACGTGTCGGTGGCGGATGTTCATGCGACAGTATTGGGCAGTCATGGGGATTTGATGGTGCCTTTACCTCGCTATTCAACCGTTAACGGAATTCCGATTACAGAATTGATGTCCGCAGAAACGATTGATCGCTTAGTGAAACGCACTCGTCACGGGGGGGCGGAAATTGTCGGATTGTTAAAAACCGGAGGGGCTTACTATGCACCTGCTTCTTCTATCCGAATCATGGTTGAATCTATCTTATTAAACCGTTCTCGCTTGCTGCCGGTTTCGGCTTATCTTCAGGGAGAATACGGGCTAAAAGACATTTTTCTCGGGGTTCCCTGTTGGTTGGGGTGTCGGGGTGTAGAACGGGTCTTAGAGTTGAATTTAACGCCGAGTGAACAGGCGGCTGTGGCTGAGTGTGGGGAGTCCGTTCGTCAGGGAATTACCGAAGCCGATCAAGTTTTGGTGAGTTTGTCCCTGCTGTAGCTCTTGACAGTTAAACGATTATTATATATCATAATAGGTATGCAAGGGGCATTACTGGTTTCGACAGGATGACGAAAACTACCTTGTGATTCAGGTCGAGAGTAAGTCACCTCTCGTTAATACATGGCTTAAAAACAATAAGTGCAAACAACATTGTATCTTTCGCTCGTCCTCGTGTAGCAGTAGCTGCATAGGAAACAACCTCTTTTAGGTTTCGAGCTTCTATAGTTTGACTCCGTTAAGGACTGTAGAACTAACCCCCAACGGATGTTCTAGTGAGGTGCTTCTGGTCGCCGATCTAGCGAAAACTTTACCAGAATCCCTTACTATCTAGGGTTACAGATAGTTCCCGCTCTGAGGGTTAAAAGAGCTACACCTGTGAATGAGCAGGGAGCTAATACTCGTTCTGGACATGGGTTCGATTCCCATATGCTCCATACAAACATCTGTAGGAGCGGGTTCAGATAGATTTTAGATCTTCCCACCGTATTGTGGCACCCGCCTTTACCAAAAATTGCCGTAAAGCCCCTACCTTCAGGTATGGGGATATAAGGCTCTTTCTAATGCTATAATAACTCTACTGGCAGGGTATTCAACCAGTTGAAAAACCCAGCATCTAATCGATGCAATGAACCTTGAAAACTTAAGGTACGGGGTTCTTGCTCTGAATGCTTTGGCCATATAAAACCTTAAAGCACCAAGTACAGAGAATCAAGCATTTTTTTCTCAAGTACGGTAGGGCATACCGAAACTATCTCTGAAATGAGATGAACGACTGGGGAGACTCACCCCTCTGGAGTTGATTGGGAAACCAGTATGCTGTAAGGGTTGTCAATGAATCAGTAATCCAAAGCCGTGAGGCTTGGAGAATCCCCTTTCTTTAGAAATGGGGAGTATGTCAATCAACCAGCCCCTAAGAATATCAAAAAAAGTAGAGATAACGGACAGTAACCGTTATCCTATTTTTTTTGTAGAGGAAAATTTGAGCTATCGATGATAGCGAGTGGCGAGTTGAGAAGCTTGAGTCACAAAGGTGCGAGCCATTTCCTCTTGAGAATTGACAGAAGTAGATTGACTGGGCGATGAAGATAAATGCTTCCCAGAGACAGCGATCGCCAAAGCAACTAGAGCAATAATGGAGGTAAACTTAAACACCTGAACTCTCACTCGTTTGACTAATCTCATTCTAAACATGAGGATACTAGATTGTCGAGGTTAGGCTGCATCGACTTAACGCTTAACAGTCTAGCATAGGTGAGGGGTCTAACCCCTTGTTTGCTGGGGTGTCGGGTGTCGGGTTTGTGGTTGCGCTTTAGCAGTACAATCCAATAGAGGAGAGTAAAATAGCAACCGATCCAGCTTCGGGAACAAAGCCGTGTTAGACATCAAACAAATTCGGGAAAATCCACAGGCCATCCAAGATCGTTTAAAATTACGGGGAGACTACGATCTCCAACCGATTTTAGATCTTGATGAACAGCGACGTCAGCTAGAATATCAACGCATTCAACTCGAAACCCGGAGTAATGAAATAGGGAAGCAAGTTGGAGAGAAAATTAAAGGCGGAAGTGATCCGAAAGGCGCAGAAATTCAAGCGTTAAAAGATGAGGGTCAAAAAATCCGAGAAAGCTTGAGTGAACTGGAACCGAAAGAAAAGGAAATTTTAGCAGAAATAGAAGCATTATTACTCCCGATACCGAATTTACCGAGTGAGTCTACACCGCTTGGTAAAAGTGAACTAGAAAATGTCGAAGTGCGACGGTGGGGAGATGAATATATTAGCGAAAATCCTAATATTTTACCCCATTGGGAAATTGGAGAAAAGTTAGGGATTTTAAACTTTGAACGCGGGGTTAAAATTGCTCAAAGTCGGTTTGTTAGCTTGATAGGGGCGGGTGCGGCTTTGGAACGGGCGTTAATTCAGTTTATGCTGGATACACATACTTCAAATGGTTATGTTGAAGTGATGCCACCCTTATTGGTTAATAGTACATCTTTGCAGGGAACAGGTCAACTTCCGAAATTTGCTGAAGAAAGCTTTAAATGCAGCGATGATGATCTGTGGTTAATTCCAACTTCTGAAGTTCCTGTTGTTAATTTCTACAGAGATGAGATTTTAGACGCGGAACAATTGCCGATTTATCATTGTTCTTTTACCCCTTGTTTTCGCCGAGAAGCGGGGAGTTATGGAAAAGATACAAGGGGTTTAATTCGACTCCATCAGTTTAACAAAGTTGAACTGGTGAAATTAGTTAATCCTGAAACTTCCGAAGAAGAACATGAGAAATTAGTTCAAGATGCGGAAGGAATTTTACAGGGGTTGAAATTGCCTTATCGGGTGATCGAACTTTGTACGGGAGATTTGGGATTTTCGGCGGCAAAATGTTATGATATAGAAGTGTGGTTGCCGTCTTCGCAAACTTATCGGGAAATTTCTAGCTGTTCTAATGTGAGAGATTTTCAGCCCCGACGGGCGAATATTCGCTTTAAAGAAAGCAAGTCTGGAAAGAAAAAGAAGAAAACCGAATTTGTTCATGCGTTGAACGGTTCAGGACTGGCAATTGGTCGTACAATGGCAGCAGTTCTGGAAAACTATCAGCAACCCGATGGCAGTGTGAGAATTCCCGAAGCACTACAACCTTATCTCAAGCGTGAGGTGTTGTGAGATGTGGTCAAAGATTAAGATAGCCTAGAGAGAGGCATCCATTGAAATCTAAATTCCAGATGAACACTCGTCGCACTCGTAGCCAAGAGGTTATTTTAAATCAACTCAAAACCCAAAAGCAATCCGTTTCCGCCCAGGAACTTTACGCCGAGTTACGCAAAACTCAGCACAAAATGGGGTTAGCTACCGTTTATCGGGCGCTAGATACCTTGAAACGGGAAGGTTTAGTTCATGTGCGAACCCTACCCACAGGTGAGTCCGTCTATAGTTGTGTTCAACAAGACGAACATCACCTGACTTGTGTTGAATGTGGGCAATCTATTCCTCTGAATGAATGCCCGGTACATCATCTTGAAAGTTTATTACAACAGTCTCATAATTTCAAGATTTACTATCATACTTTGGAGTTTTTTGGACTTTGTGAACGCTGTTGTCATTCGGAAAAAATGGAGAAGTCCTAATTTTATCCGGGTCGTCCTAAAGTGGTAATATAAATCACAGCCTCATCGGTGGGAATTCCCAAGACTTCATTGACTTTATCATCGAAAAAGCCACCGATACCACTAACCCCTAACCGCAGATAAATGGCGGCTAAGTTCAAGCGTTGACCTAAATGACCTGCATCCATGTGAAGATAGCGGTAAGCGCGATCGCCATATTTAGCAACAGCTTTTTTCAAGTCAGCCGTGTGAAACAACACAACCCCCGCATCCCGTCCGAGTTCTTGTCCTAAACAGAGATAATGGAGTTCTCGGCGAAAATTCTTAAAGCGAATTTGCCGCAATTCTTGGGCAAGGGGTGCATAATAATAACATCCTTCTTCTAAACCGTTGACTCCTGAAACAGCAAGAAACGTCTCAATTAAACCTAAATCAAAAAAATCGGGAGAACCATTCAATCCTTGATTGATATAGTGATGGGGTTGGTAGGTAAAATCTAATAATGCCAAGAGTTCTTCTAATTTTAAATCACCCCCGCTATAACTGCGAGTTGAACGGCGTTTAAGAACCGTTTGATCTAATCCTTGGCAATTTTTTCCCCAATCTATTGAAGTTATAACGGTCGAGACTTTTGTACAAAACGGAAAATTGTATTTGTCTTCAATCTCTTCATTAATGGGGGTTTGAGTCCATCCTTGAGTTCCCGAGGTATCTGAGTCTAACTTCGTAGCATTATGCAGATAGGCTAACAGTTCACCCTCAGCCAGTTCAGGATAGTCCGTTTGGGTTTTAGAAGGTAAAGCCGTGCGTGTCGAGGGTAAATTTTGGTCAATTTCTAATAAATCCGCTAAAGCAATAACCGTAATGGCTCCTTCTCGGCTAGAATCTAAATACATCATCTGATTGAGTGGTTCATCAGCAAATCCGCCAATCAAATGGGGTCGATAATCATTCAGGGTACTGGCTAACTCAATATTACCGAGTAAATGACCTGTATCAAGAAAAATGCGACGATAGGCGCGATCTTGATACCGCCAAGCCGAACGATAAAATACAGCAGTAATGGCGATCGCTAAATGGGTATTTTCTAAAGCCGGATGCCAAAAACAAGCGGTTTGCAAATCTTGCCAAACTTGAGTATCCCAGAATTGAATTAATGAATGGGTTATAGGTTGATAATTATAAAGTCCTGGCGGTAAAAAAGTAGTCCCCCTGGAAATCATGTAAACCTCAGCCGGATACAGTCCCCCCGCAGAGGGTGAACTTCTCAGATAGTGAAACCCCTGCATGGTTGAGAGTTTCGCCGTTAAACCGTAGCTGTGCAGCAACAGGTGAGACAAACGTTGAGCTTCTTTCAGCTTGGGATCTTCTGATAAGGGTTCTGAGGTATCCCGAAGGTGGGGTCTGAGATCAAAGGTTTGGCCAATTTTATACTCTTTAAAAGGAGTGGGTTGTTGTTCCCAGTCGAGTTGCTGGCTTTTAGACGCAATGGTTTCTGGGTGGTATTTGGTTCGCTCGTGAAAGTGTTGAGCAATAGAGACTGGAGTTTCTGGCATAGGAGTCAACTGAACGCAACGTCAAGGACGAGAGATGGAAATGGGAATGATCTGATTTTAAAAGGGTTTCTTCTCTAGTCTAAACTCCGGGGCAGATTTATGATGATACCTGCGTAACTGTTCACTGGTCACTGTTAACGTAACGGCCACCAAGAGACTTTATCTCGGGTGGCGCCGTAGACTTCTTTTAAGCCTTCTGCATTGAGAACGTGTATCATATCCCCAGATTCATCATTAGATTTTCCAGACTCAATCAATTTCACCTTTTGCATTCCCTTCAACACTTGCTCAACGGTGCGGTGATTGAGTTGACAGGCGTGAGAAATGACATCAATGGGTAGGTCAAAGTTGTACACCCCTTCAGAGTTGGGTTGGCTTCCTAAGGCTCGTTCTTGATAGATGAGCGCTCGTAAGAGTGTAGCGACGGCTTGCGGGGGGTAAGAACTGCAATTGAGGAGATGATAGATAAATTTTTCTCGCAGTTCAAACAGTTGTTCATAGCGATCGCGTATCAGTTCGCTGTCATTATAGATCGCTTGCAAGGTTTCCAACGGAAATTTAATCACATCTGTGGTTTTGTAGGCTTCTACCAAACTGGGAAAAGCCCGTCCGACTCGTCCGTAACTAAAGGGTAGGTTTCGCATCCCAAAACAACCCCCAGGGTAAGTAATGGAAATCACCCGGTTTAACGGGGTGCTACGGGTAATGACAAAACCACTCTCCAAAATTAAGTACAGCACATCTCCAGAGACATTGGGGCGAAAAGCCGTATAAACGGGGCGGTTCGAGTACAGCTTATCCATTGTCAGGTCTTTGGGGAGATAGTTGGCTAACCAGTCTGTATCGAGTTCTCGAAACAGATAGTTATATTTAATCAACCGTTCAGCCAGACTGGGTTCTGACTTCTTTGCTGCCATAGCCGCAAGCCTTGAGTGTAAGTGTGTCTTATCTGTTATGGAACCTTACTTCCGCCACAATGTAAAGCTTTTGCAAATTGTATTCAAAATGTATTGAATTTTATTTTGACTACAGATATGATTAATTTAAGATAAAAGCAAAACTCAAGCTCAATCTAAAAACAACACAATTCCAGGAGAATCAGAATGAATCCTTCGCCCCTATCCCGTATCGGACTATTACTATCAGCAGCCGCCCTCAGCAGTGTATTAGCCGCTTGCTCATCCGGCGATAGCGCTCAACAACAAGGCGAGAAAAGACTGACCCTCGTCTCCTATGCTGTGACCCAAAGTGCTTACGAAAAAATCATTCCCCAGTTCGTTGCCGAGTGGGAAGCTAAAACAGGCGAAAAGGTTGTCTTTGACCAAAGCTATGGGGGTTCAGGTTCTCAAGCCCGAGCGGTGATTGATGGTTTAAACGCGGATGTAGTGGCGTTAGCGCTGGCTCTCGATACCCAAAAAATTGAAGAAGCAGGACTCATCCAACCGGGTTGGGAACAGGAACTCCCGAATGACTCTATCGCTCACAAGTCCGTTGTTGCTTTCGTACTTCGGGATCAAAATATTAACGTCAAAACTTGGGCAGACTTAGCCCGTGATGATGTTTCATTAATTACTGCAAACCCAAAAACTTCGGGGGGTGCAAGATGGAACTTTATGGCATTTTGGGGGGTAATTACTCAAGCAGGCGGTAGCGAACAACAAGCCCAGGACTTCGTGCAGAAAGTCTATCAACGAGTTCCCGTTCTTCCCCGAGATGCGAGGGCGGCGAGTGATGTTTTCTATAAACAAGGTCAAGGCGATGTGCTAATTAACTACGAAAATGAAGTGATTTTAGCGGCACAAAAAGGTGATTCTCAACCTTACATTGTTCCCACAGATTACAACATTTCGATTGATAACCCGGTCGCCGTTGTTGATGCAAATGTCGATAAAAAAGGAACCCGAGAAGTCGCTGAAGCTTTTGTTCAATATTTGTATACTCCCCAAGCCCAACGAGAATTTGCGAAAGTCGGTTTTCGTCCCGTTGACCCTCAAATTGAAGCCGAATTTGCCGCTCAATATCCCAAAATTAAAAACCTATTTACCGCCAAAGATTTAGGCGGTTGGAATGCTGTACAAACCCAATTTTTTGCGGATGGTGCAATTTTTGATAATATTCAAGCCCAAATTGCTCAATCGAGGGAATAGGCAAAAGGCAAAAGGCAAAAGGCAAAAGGGAATAGGCAAAAGACAAGAGTTTTGGGTTTGTTCATCCTTGTGAACACAGAGTCGTTTATTGAGGTCTGGGTGCTGAATTTGATTTTAGGTTTACTCCATCAGAATATTATACAGCTATGATTCATTCAAGTCAACGGTTTTCAACCCATTTATTTAGCCGCATTGTTTACCCCAACTTAGAGCGAATTTCTTTGCCTTGGACGGTAACAATTCTATCTTTAGTCTTGCTGTTATTGTTACCGATTACAGCATTACTGAGCAAATCTTTTTCGATTGGATTTAGTGAGTTTTGGCGCATTGCAACGACACCTGTTGCGATGTCGGCTTATAACGTTACTTTTGTCACGGCTTTATTCGCAGGTTCAATTAATGGTGTGATGGGAACGTTAGTGGCTTGGGTATTAGTTCGTTATGATTTTCCTGGTAAAAAAATCGTTGATGCGGCGGTAGATTTACCCTTTGCACTCCCAACATCTGTAGCGGGTTTAGTGTTAGCAACCCTTTACGGGCCACAAGGTTGGATCGGACAATTTTTTGCTCCTTTTGGGATTAAAATTGCCTTCACTCGTTTAGGGGTATTTGTGGCGATGATGTTTATTTCTTTGCCGTTTGTTGTGAGAACGTTACAACCTGTTTTGCAAGAGATGGAACCGGAAATTGAACAAGCAGCCTGGAGTTTAGGGGCAACACCTTTGCAAACCTTTACTCGCGTATTATTGCCTCCTTTAATCCCTTCAATTTTAACCGGAGTTGCTTTAGGATTTGCTCGGGCTGTGGGTGAATATGGTTCTGTTGTGATTGTTTCTTCTGCGATTCCGTTTAAAGATTTAATTGCACCTGTGCTAATTTTTCAACGCTTAGAACAGTTCGATTATGAAGGAGCGGCTGTGATTGGAACGGTATTGTTACTGGTTTCATTAGTGATGTTATTTGCTATCAATAGTTTACAACGATGGGGGCAACGTTACGCAATTAAATCATAAATTTTAAATGATTTAAGCGGTTAATTTTTTCTCAATAACACACATAAAATCATGCTGAATCTAGTCAAAACAGAGACTTACTCAATTCAAGGTATCCGTAAAATCCCGATACAAGCTGTATTAATTGCCATTGCATTAGTCTATTTAGCACTCATCTTGTTTATTCCTGCTGTTGCCGTTTTTTATGAAGCGTTTCATAAGGGAATTGGTCAGTTTCTTACGGCTGCAAGTGGTCGAGAATTTATCCATGCAGCACAAATGACGCTGATTATTGCGGCGATAGTTGTTCCCTTCTGTACAATATTCGGAACTTGTGCCGCTTTGGTATTAGCTAGAAACAACTTTCCGGGACGAACGCTATTAATTAGTATCCTTGATTTACCTTTTGCTATTTCTCCTGTTGTTGCTGGATTAATGATTGTTTTGTTGTATGGAAGTAACGGTTGGTTTGCTCCTGTACTCAAGGCATTAAACATTCAAGTCTTGTTTTCACTACCTGGAATGGTGATGGCTACATTATTTGTAACTTTGCCCTTTGTCGCCCGAGAAGTGCTTCCGGTTTTAGAAGAAATCGGCACTGAACAAGAAGAAGCAGCACACACTTTAGGCGCTAATGAATGGCAAACATTCTGGCGAGTTACCCTTCCGAATATTAAATGGGGATTACTTTACGGAGTGTTGTTAACAAATGCCCGAGCGATGGGTGAATTTGGTGCGGTTGCTGTGGTTTCTGGCTTGATTTCTGGTCGCACATTAACGTTGCCTTCTTTTGTCGAACAAGCCCACAAAAATTATCAAGATGAAGCCGCATTTGGTGCCGCAGCCGTTTTAGCCCTCTTAGCAGCAGTAACATTAGTTCTGAAAGAGATTTTAGAACGTCGTACAGCTCGGAAAATGAGTGCATAGAAATTTCGATCCTTGTTCTAAATCTGTTCTTTAATTGGAGGAAAAAGCGATGAGTATTATCATTCAAAACGTTTCTAAAAATTTTGGTAACTTCCAAGCCCTGCACAACATCAACTTAGAAATCAAAACCGGAAGCTTAGTGGCTTTATTAGGGCCGTCAGGTTCAGGAAAATCGACCTTATTACGAACCATTGCAGGTTTAGAAACAGCCGATATCGGCAACATTATTATCAATGGTCAAAATACCACCCATCTTGATGTCCGTCAGCGTAATATTGGCTTTGTCTTCCAACACTACGCCCTGTTTAAACATCTCACCGTTCGTCAAAATATTGCTTTCGGTTTAGAAATTCGCAAACAGCGTCCGGCTTTTATTAAATATCGAGTTGAAGAATTACTGCGGTTAATTCAATTAGAAGGACTCGGAAACCGTTATCCCGCACAACTATCTGGGGGTCAACGTCAACGGGTGGCTTTAGCCCGTGCCTTAGCGGTTCAACCGGAAGTATTATTATTAGATGAACCGTTTGGGGCGCTCGATGCAAAAGTGCGTCAAGAGTTGCGAACTTGGTTGCGTCATTTGCATGATGAAGTTCATGTCACCAGTGTATTTGTGACTCACGACCAAGAAGAAGCGATGGCGGTTGCTGATGAAATTGTGGTGATGAATCAAGGTAAAATTGAACAAGTGGGAACCCCCGCAGACATTTATGACCGTCCAGCAACTCCCTTTGTGATGAATTTTATCGGGGCGGTTAATGTGGTTCCAACCCATGTCTCTTTGGTTGCGGAACACGCCCGAGAAGCCTTACCTGCACATCTGTTTATTCGTCCTCACGATATCGAGATGTTACCTTTTCCTGCTACCGGAACAACTGCTGCTCATATTAAACGCATTACCCATTTAGGTTCGGAAGTTCAAATTGATTTAATCTTAGCGGATGAACATCAGCTTGTCGCTCACCTCACTCGCGAACAATTTACCCAACTGAACTTTAAAAAAGATCAGAAAGTGTTTATTAAACCGAAGCGGGGTTATCGAGGCGATACTTGTGAACTTTTGTTAGAAAATAGACTCGCACGAAAAGCTTAGATACCTGTATCGAAAGGGTGGCATTGTTCACCCTACTGTTCTATCGAGTTTACACCCAATCCTGATAATAGATACCCTTTTGTCGAGAGGTTTGGTAGCAGTCCATACAGAATTATGAAAATTTATAAAGAAGGTTCAACAAGCAGGATTTTGTATGATGTATAACTTCTATTCATTGAGTTTGACCCGTTGAAAATAGAAGTACCTTGGCTGGTTTTTTGAAATTGATGCCAAATTGGCAAGCTTTATTCAAAAAGTTTGTTACTCTACATTTATCAAACAACTGTTTAGCTGTAGTATCAGGAATGTCTACTTGGGTTAAAAATGTAGATTAAAAAAAACAACTTATACAAGTTGTTGCCTTTCTTAACACTTGAGGATAAACTGACAATGGTCATACAATCACCGTCTTTCAATTCTAACTTCAATTCCGATAGCTCTGAGGCTGATTATACTTCACCTGAAAATATAGGATTGTGGCAACAAATTCGTGAAGATTGGATGGTTCACCAACGAGATTGGACAAGACCCGGATTTCGCGCCGTAGCGGTAGCGCGGTTTGGACAGTGGAGAATGACCGTTAAATCTAAACTATTACGAGCGCCTTTAACTATTCTCTATCGGTCTTTATTTCGCCATGTTCGTAATGTTTATGGCATTGAATTACCCTACACCGTAGAACTCGGACGGCGTGTAATTATTGAACATCAAGGCGCGATTGTGGTTCATGGTTATAGTAAAATAGGGGATGACTGCATTATTCGTCAAGGTGTAACGATTGGAAATCGCTATTTAGACCGTCCTTTAGAGGCTCCAAAACTGGGTAAACGAGTTAATATTGGTGCAGGCGCAAAAATTCTGGGTGATGTAACGATTGGCGATGATGTTTGTGTTGGGGCTAATGCAGTTGTATTGTCTGATGTGCCTGCGGGTGCTACAGTGGTGGGG
This sequence comes from Limnoraphis robusta BA-68 BA1, assembly GCF_034932365.1. Classification (NCBI taxonomy): domain Bacteria; kingdom Bacillati; phylum Cyanobacteriota; class Cyanophyceae; order Oscillatoriales; family Sirenicapillariaceae; genus Limnoraphis; species Limnoraphis robusta. The sequence continues at coordinate 86,643 of NZ_JAYGHR010000077.1, forward strand.
ATTCCCGCTAAAATTATCCGCAGCAAAAAATCTGATTTACAAACCCTTGTGTAGTTAAACAATCGCTTTTAAACTGTTGTATGAATCTACTGGTTGTCATTCTGAATTATCGCACTCCCACACTAACGATTAACTGTTTGCGATCGCTCGTTCTGGAAGTTCAATCTCAGCCGAATATTCAGGTTGTAGCAGTAGATAACTGTTCAGGCGACGGTTCAGTTGCTCAAATTCAAGCCGCAATTAAAGCGGAAGGGTGGGGAGAATGGGCTTCACTTTTACCCTTAGATCACAATGGCGGATATGCCTTTGGTAATAATGCCGCAATTCGTCCGGCTTTACAATCGTCAGATCCGCCAGATTTTGTGTGGTTACTGAACCCGGATACAGAAGTTCGTCGGGGTGCAATGCAACCCTTAATAGACTTTCTTCAGACGCATCCCCAAGTGGGAATTGTGGGAAGTCGCCTCGAACATCCAAATGGAACTCCCCAACGTTCGGCTTTTCGCTTTCAAACCCTGATGAGTCAATTTGAAGGGGGCTTGCGATTAGGATTAGTCTCAAAACTGTTAGCGCGTTGGATGGTTGCGCCTCCGGTGTCTAACTCCCCTTGTGCGACAGACTGGATACCAGGTGCGAGTATGATGGTACGGCGTGAAGTCTTTGAACAAGCGGGTTTACTCGATGAAGGGTATTTTCTGTATTACGAAGACGAGGATTTTTGTTTGCAAGCCAAACGTGCAGGCTGGAGTTGTTGGTATGAACCCCAAAGTCGGGTGGTTCATTTAGTTGGGCAGAGTTCGGGGATTACAGACACTAAAATTACCCCGAAGCGTCGCCCTCAATATTGGTTTGATGCACGACATCGTTACTACGTGAAAAACTACGGATGGCTGTATGCAGCCCTTGTTGATGGGGCGTGGATTGTTAGTTTAACCCTGTGGCGCTGGCGTCGAACCCTGGAACGTAAACCCATTCTTGATCCCCCTCGTTTTCTGTTTGATTCGATTCGTAATAGTGTATTTTTGTACTCGTTTCAAAATGCGAAACCTGGAAAATCTTGATTTAACAATTCTAAATTGTTGCTATCGACTGCACCAGCGATTTCCCTAGCACGCAGGTTCTCAGCATCAATAAGCTCATAGATTGCAATATTCGGGCGATATTGAGGGTAATCGTCTTTCCAGCGCGACTCCAACCTAGTATCCGTGCCTCGGATATTGTTTTCCATATTTTGCTTTTGCTGAGGTGATCAATCAATTGCATTGGAAGAAAACCAAGTTTGACGATGTGCTGATATCCACTGTGCATTAGCATGATGATTACTATAGCAGTCCGTTCTGAGTTGTGTGTCATATCTTCTTGCAAAAGGCAAAAGGCAAGAGGCAAAAGGCAATCTTGGAAAGTCGTTACAGACTTTTTATCAGCTTTTAGATTTCTCACAAATCATTTCTGATTGCTATATATAACCGTTGCATTAGGCTAGACTTACCAGTGCCGTTGGCACCAAGAATAAACAAGATTCCTGGCACGTTGATTCTTGGTTTGGTTCACCTGTAGGTCGAGAAATCGTCAAATCGAAGGTCACAATTGCGTTACCATTTAGACTTTAATCATTACCATTAAAAGTTAAAATCGATAGACCTGACCATCAATTAAGAGTCGAGTAATTCCCTTCGCTTGTAAACAAGGCGCCGCTTTTTGCAACAAACGACTATCAGGAACTTTAAATACTCGTTGATTTCGGGCTGAAAAACGACTCGCGACTCGATGATTATCAAACACAGGTAAGGTTTTTTCGTGAATTTCATCAGCCGGAATTTGCCCTAACTCGCTAAACGCTTTTAAAGGTTTAGCAACCAATTCAGCCGCCCGATCAATCACGAGATAGCAAATTTTTGGAAGTTCTGCTTCCGCCAATGGTAAGATTTTAACTAGACCCGCCATTGAAAGAGGAGAAGTGAAGAACTTTTCTCGTTCTTCGTCATCTGAATAGTCTTCTAAATCATCCTCATCTTCATCCTCATCAGGGTCAAACTCGCTATATTCTTCTCGCAAAAAGTCCTCAGCGATCAGTTTAATATTAGCTGAAGTTGAATCTGAGGAATAGTTGGATTGTTCGTCTCCTGACTTGAGAATCGGCTTAGGAGTTGTCACGGTATCTACTTCTAAATCAACTTCTGATGATTCTGACAACTCAACGTTCTCGCTAGCTGAAGAGCGTTTACGTCGCCGCTTAGTCACGGGGAAAGAGTCAAGTAGAGAAGACACTTCTCGATACTCAGGTTCGGAATATTCAGATTCGGAATATTCAGATTCGGAATATTCAGATTCGGAATATTCAGGTTCGGAATATTCAGGTTCGGAATATTCAGGTTCGGAATATTCAGGTTCGGAATATTCAGGTTCGGAATATTCAGGTTCGGAATATTCAGGTTCGGAATATTCAGGTTCTGGATACTCAAGTTCAAGCATGGGGGTGAATATTGATTCTTCAAGTTCCTCAGCATTGCGCGTCGAGCGTTTACCTGTTCGATGCAGGCGTTGTTTCTGCTGAGTCAGAGTCTCATAAGTATCCTTGGGAATGGCACTTTGAAGAACACGTCTGACGGTTGAACTACTTACTCCATAGCGATCAGCCAGAGTAATGGTTGTCTCCTCTGGCATCTGTTGGTACAACTTAACAATTTCCTGTTTTTCAGCGTCAGATAATTTGGAGGATGACATTCGATTTTGGGTTTGAGATCTTAGATAGAGGATCGGAAAGTAACTGTTGAGAGAGTGAGCGATAATCGCGAGAACTCAGTTCCTCATCATAAATCACCTGCTCACCAGTTACCTATTTTAGCTTTTCGCACTGCCGCGTTTGCCGCGTCTACTCTGACGAGAACGGGTGGAAATGTCATATTCTAAAACAGCACCAATCGCGAATAAAATTCCAGTAAACACAAAAAACACTTCTAATAATCCGCCACTTTCATATTCTCCTTCGCCGCGAACATCTGCCCACTTAAAGTACATATCAGCCACGTAGAGGGAAAAGGTAGCAAATGCAATCATTCGCCAAGATTGAGAAAAACGTCCACCCCAAAATGCCAAAATTAGGGCAGTCGCCAAAATCAACAGAAAAACATCACCAATAATGTAAAACAGATTCACCCCGGTTGCTAGGGGCTGTAGTTTTTCATCTAAAGTGACGATCCAAGCGGGCGCTGTCGTTTCTTCGTCCACTTCTGGGGCTGAGATCACCGAAGTCTCTGGCGAAGAAGGGGTAGCGGGTTCTAGGGCGACTTGTTCGATAGCAGGTGTTTCTGGGGAACCAATCAGCCCAAAAAAGGAAGGATCAGCCACCCAAACGGCTAAGGCTGTCCCCGCGACTGCAACTCCGGTGATCGCCGCCCATTGCCAAATTTCTAAATTCAACCGCTTGGAGGTGACAGCAAGAACCATCCCCCACCCCAAGAAGAAGTAACTCAAGACATAAAAGAAATCAGCTAGTGAAACATCTGGATCTAAGTTCCAAACCAACTCCCACAATCCAAACAGCACACCTGAAATGAAATAGAATAAACATCCTAAACCAAAACCTAACCAAACATTTCGTCCGCTCACCATTTGGGGACTTTGCCAGTTGCGGTAACAAACCAATGCTGCCACCAGAAAAGCACCCAGTTCAAACACATAGGTACCAATCGAGTACCAGAGTGGTAGCTCCTCTCCTTCAGGGGTTACACTAAACAGCAGAAAGAACAATAATGCCAGTACAGCCCAGACGATACCGAAAATGACCAGATTCTGAGCCGATAGCATTGAGGATATAGACAGTGATTTTTGGTGTGAAGTGCTACTCATAGGGATAAAATAACAGGCAATTTAACGGGAAAGACTCTGATTTGATGCCCCATCAGTCGCCAAAACCGACTTTTTAGTGGCGTCTATTGTTCAGCGTCCCATATCGGGGACATACAGCCTAGAATTTCTCAACATTCCTTAACCTATTGCCCACAGCTTACCAACAGAAGATTGATTTAGCCAACCGATAAAGTTAGCCCGATCTTCGTTTGTCAATTCTTCAAGCACTTCATCCATTCCCTCGGCGAAGCTGGTATTGCCAAAATAGTTTTTGGCAAGCTGATAAAGTTCCTCTAACAAAGTGTTGAGATGATGTTCCTGCCAGGGGGGAATCTGAAGATCGTCAAGAGGGTCTCTTGTCAGTAAGGTTTTCACCGCTTCTTGAGTTTCCGTTTGGGGAAACTTGGCTTTGTGAAAAATTTGTGCTAAATCTTTTTCAAAAGAGCCAGCTTGTCTAGAGCCTAGCAAGTCTTCCACGTCGAAGTAAACGGCTTGCAAAACCAGCAAACACGCGCTTATCAGTGCAGATTGCTTACTATCGCTGGTATTCAAACCATCGCCAATCAGTTGATCGGGGCGAACTTTGCCCCAAACGCTATAGCGATCTGGCTCTTCGAGCAGTACACAAGCTTTGCCTCGGTTATCCGTCAGATCTCGCCAGAAGGCTTTTGCTTCATCGGATTGCTGGGCGGTGAACACTTTCATAAGGCGAAAACTCTGTCCCTGATAATTCAAAATGGGAATTTGCAGATCCCGATTTGGGTGTTGAATGGTTTTAATTTCAACATCCTGCCGTTTCAGAATAAACATGACACTCTGACCTACTCCTGGATCGGGCTGGAGGCTGTGTCTGTCATTGTAGTCTCTAACACTGACCTCCGACTAGAAGCATAATTACGGGGATTCCAGCTTCATCCCAGAATAACATGAGTGACATACTCCCGACGCTGACCGCGCTTGCGGTACAGCCCGGGCTTCTCTTCCGAGCCTTAGCTGGTTGAGCGTTTTTGAGTAAGCCGATGTCCAAGCCTACTTTTTTGATGAGAATTGCCGCATTGGTATCCCGGTCGAGTTCTGTCCCGCAATGTGGGCAAGAATGCCATCGGTCAGACAACTCTTTCGGAACACGATTCAGGCAGTTTGAGCAATGCTGAGAAGTTCCTTTGGGGTTAACCTTGACAACTCTCCGACCAGCTTTTTCAGCTTTGAAGGCGAGGATATCAACGAATTGACTCCAACCTGCGTCAGCAATACTCTTATTGATCCCTGACTTTGCAGATTGCCCGTTCGGAAGAAACTTCCCAGTTTTATCTTTCTTGGGTTTAGCGCGTCTGGTCATATTTTTCACGCTTAGATCCTCAACAAACACCACATCGGCTTTCTTGAGAATTTTTTGCGCTGTTTCGTAGTGAAACTGTTTGCGTTGCCGTGCAATCTTTTGATGCAATCTAGCAACCTTGCGAACTAGCAGTTTTCGGGGGCGACTACCTTTGTTGGCAGTCGATACCTTTTGCTGCAATCGTGCAAGCTTTTCTTCTGACTTTCTGAAGTGCTGAGGAATTGGCTCGAATTCCCCGTCTGAATCAGCCAGAAAGTTTTCTAGTCCCAAATCAATACCGATGGAGTTATCCCAAGTCCGATCAACATCTGAAGTAATTTCGGGAACTGAAACATCTTCGAGTGTCAGCGTAATGTACCAGCCATCGGACTTTTGACTGATAATTGCTGTCTTCACCGCAAATCCATCAGGTAGTGGACGATGCCAAATGACTTTCACCGCTCCAATTTTGGGAAGCTCGATTCTGTTTCCATCAATCCAATCAATCGAAGCTTGGGGATACGTCAATGAGCGATAGCGGTTCTTGCTCTTGAATCGTGGCTTACCGCTTCGATTTCCGTTGCTGTCTCCTTTGAGATAGCGGTCAAATGCCAGCTTGACTCGCTTTACCATGTCCTGAAGCACTTGTGAGTGGAATGTCCTTGTACCACGGTCTGTCTTGCTTCAGTGACACCAGAGAGCGTTTCTGACTATAGTAATCAGGCTGGTCTTTCAGTTCAGGCAAATAACAGACCAGAGGGCAAGCATTGACCGGAGAGCGATTTTCTTCCCACCATTGAAACCGCTCTGCCAACATCCAGTTATATTGCAATCGCAACATATCGAGCCATCGACTCATCGTGGCGCGTTGCTTAGAAGTTGGCAGTAGGCGGAATTGGTAGGCAATTCGCATCATTGACATCCTCTCCGCCGTAAACGACGGAGATTCCAAACATCACTGTTTGGGTTTCCTCTTTCTATGAGTTGACTTACTCAACTGGGTTTCCCCACTTAAGCAGAGATCAGTCTCTCGGGAGGCGTT